>JAIDJJ010000190.1 GCA_029052265.1 Muribaculaceae bacterium | reverse complement strand
GCGGAAGTGCCACCATTCGCGCTTGAAGCATATCTGGAGCGTTGGGCAGCGATTGTCCGCCTCGTGCCGGATAGAATTGTGATCGAACGGTTTCTCGCCCAAAGTCCGCCCGATATGGTAGTCGCGCCCAAGTGGGGACTGAAAAATTATCAGTTCATGAATCTTTTGAACCAAATAATATCAAAAGACAAACGTTAGATAGAATAAACAACTTCCTTGAGGATATTAAACTTTACAATATGAAAAAATTATTAGCAGCCGGACTCTGCATGCTTGCAGCCGGCACTTTGCCGACAATGGCTGACATCACTGTCAAACTCCCTGAAAACGCCGGCATCAGATCCCTTGACTACAACTACACGACCATACCGAATCTTGCCAACGCCAAGAGCAGGGCGGAACGTGGCACTGTCAGCGACAGCATTGCCGTGACGGATAATTCCGCCGTAATTCCTATAGGCGGAGACAACGGGGGTTACAGTTTTCAAATAAAGGCTGGCGAGAAAAAATACATTCGCTTATATGCCGTGCCCGGAGATAATGTGGTTATTGAAGTATCATCGGTAGAACCGCTCAATTATAAAATGTCCGGTTCCGCGCTTGCTGACGACATGAACAAGATTGATGAAATCGAATCTCCGTTTGCCGAACAGATGTCTGCAATATCCTCATCTGAAAATCCCGACCGTCAGAAAATGCAGGAAATCTACTCAAATTATATTGAGGCGATTAAAGATTTTATTGAAGAGAATCCCACCTCTACAGCATCATGTATCGCAATCATGAATCTTCAGGGTGAAGATTTCGACAATGCATATAAACATCTCGGTGAAAGGGCTAAGACTTCTGCTGTCTATCCTCTTGTTCAGCGTCAGAATGAAATGGTGCAACAGAGCCTTGCCAAGGAACGTAAGCTCAAAGAACTATCATCAGGAAACGTTGATGCTCCAAACTTCACTCTTGAAGACCTCAACGGCAAAATGGTTAGCCTTTCCGATTTCAAAGGGAAATGGGTGATTCTTGACTTCTGGGGAAGCTGGTGCCCCTGGTGTATCAAGGGATTCCCCGAGCTGAAGGAAGCATACGAAAAGTATAAGGGAGAACTCGAGATCATTGGCGTGGACTGCCGTGAAGATCAGGAAAAATGGAAAGCGGGCGTAGCAAAATACGAACTTCCATGGGTAAATGTCTACAATCCGGAAACCACCACAGTACTTGACGATTATGCAGTCTCCGGTTTCCCGACAAAAGCGATCATCAATCCTGAAGGGAAAATCGCCAATATAACCGTAGGACACGATCCCGCCTTCTTCGACAAACTCAAAGAACTCATGGGCAAATAACCAATAACCAAATTGCGTAAAAAGAGGCTGTGCTGTAATTAAGATTTTCAGCGCAGCCTCATTTTTATACATATTGATTTAGACACCATGCTACAAAGCGTTAATAGTATAATTCTGGTCAATCAAATCCTCATATTTCAGAGAAGACATCTTTAGTTTAGAAATATAATCTGTAAGACCATATTCAGCAATCATGATAGCATTGTTTAGTATTGAAAAGCCAACTTTATCCACCTCATCAATAAAATACAAAACGCTATTATACATTATCTTTGTATATAATTTACTATGAGTTAGAATATTTTTATATGCTGGATATGTTTCTGATGGCCTTGGTCCCCAAGCTCCCCTTAACATAGAATCATTGACTATCTTCAGTTGGAAAACATTGTGTATCTGATCAACAATTTGCCAGAAGTCATTTATATTTGTCTTATCATAAAGTCCACCCACTTGCAATAAAGTAACATATTCTCCATATCTGGTAACGAGATTAATATCAGTAATAACTATCGTATTAATATTATCTCTATTTAATTGTCAAACAAGAATATATGGCTCTTCAATTGTATTCCTACGAGGTGCGTTCCCCTCTGAAAAGCTATTGAATAGCTTCTTTAGATTATCTTCAAGAAGTTTCCCACTTCTGCCGGAATTGAAAAACTTCCTGATGCAGATCCGCCTAATGTCTTTACACTATCCTTTACTGAAGAAAACTGTCCTGTGTATGATGTCGTTGATCCATGCCCCCTCCCTAAATTCAAATTATTACTCAGGGAATTATTATCCCAGGTAAAAGAAGCATTAATCTCATCGGACATTTCCTTTTCTGCGGTGGAAGTTACATCTCCCTTTTTATA
>JAIDJJ010000019.1 GCA_029052265.1 Muribaculaceae bacterium | reverse complement strand
TTTCATTTCAGTAGTGCCGGAAGGGATGCTTCAAAGTGATGGGAATCTTGATCCCTGCCTCAAATCAGGCACCATCGGGCTCGTGTCAATGCTCAACGAAGAGTTAGGTCAAGGTGCTGAAAAACCTTGGGAAAACGGCACTCGCGTAAACCACCGCATCTTTGGAGAAGGAGTGATCGAATCTTTCGATGCCACCGCCAAATCTTACAAAGTCAGGTTTGCATCCTCTACCCGCAACCTTCTTCCCCATGTCCTGACAATAATATCCGCGCCAACTATCTGACACGGATAAATCCAAAAATAAAAGACCGGAGCCTTGGGCTCCGGTCTTTTATTTTTGTGGGAAGTGATCTTAATCCGATTGTCAGAAAACCACTTTTAGCGTATCCTTACCGCCTCTTATTATATATATACCGGAAGGCAGACCGCTGCAATCAAGAGATGTGCCATATACGGAAGCGACCTTTGAACCGGCAGTATTATACACTGAAATAGTTGTCGGAGAAGCGGAATATACCACTTTGCCTGAAACTGTGAGAGTATTGACTCCTGCAACAGCTTCCTCCACACCTGCCATAAGATCGTCATTATTTCCGCTGACATCTGTGAAAGTCTTTATTCTTACAGCATGCACATACAATGGGGCGGCAACCCTGTTGTAGAATACTGTAGTACGGTTTTCTCCCTTCTCTCCTGCAAAAGTAAGGTAATCACGGGTGTCACCCTCTCCGAACGAAAGATCATATTTGTGCTCCTGAACATTTAGATATTCCACATAATGTTCTGTTGTAAGCGGACCGTCATCCGGATTTAAGAAGTTGGGATCTGCCTCATTCCATATATATTGACAATCTTTTGCCTCTACATATGACCGTGCGCCATGTATTTCCGTGTAGATGCTCGGCTCTACAGAAGAGAGCACCACATCATAAGAATAGCAGTCGGGCAGATGAATGAGCATGCCGCCACCCTGATAGTCGAACCATCCTCTGCCTTCCGCGGCAGCAAGTACAAGCGCGCCCGTCTTCGAGCCCTCGCCTCCTGCCTCGCCTGATGTGTTGAAGCCCTTGACTTCAGGATCTGCAAATGACGCAGGGAAAATTGTCTCTCCCGGGAACTCGGGGTCATCTATCTGGTAAGGAGCATTGAGAAGCTGGATTTTGCGATCCTTGCCCACATACTTTGCTATCTTCTCTGCCGAATCAAGCCACAACCAGCCGTTTTCATCACAATCTGCGGGGTCAAAGAAATTGAATGTCTCTTGAGCGTGGATTGAAAGCGACGCTGCAATGACAAAACCTGAGAGTAGAAATTGTTTCATATTCAACAATTTTAATGGTTAGTACTTGACAAATAAATTTGTCGTAATTTGATATTATTGATATTCTGCCATACCCGTATTCAACAGATACCACAGAAACACAAAATATTTTGCTAAAACAATTCGTTACACTTCATTCCATCCCGGATTCTGCTCGATGCCGTTATAGCGCACATCATCCCAGTCTATCGGAAGGAAATACTGTTTCACGTCAAAATATCTGATTTCATTATTATTGCCGTTCACCAAACGGTCGGTCACAATACTGCGGTTGCCGTCTTCATCATAAACCACACGGCATCCGTACAGCGGATTTGTGCTGCCGCTCATCTTCTGCTCGGCTATCCCATATCTCAGAAGATCCCAATAAGTGGTTTTTTCAAAAGCCAGCTCCACTCTCCGCTCATTCATGATGTCGTCCCACGTCACGGAAACCAATTCCGGCATGTGGACTCTTCTTCTTATCTGATTGACTTTTTCAAGTGCTGCTCCGACACGCCCCTTCTTAAAATCTATTTCAGCATAATCGAGCAATAGTTCGGCATATCTCCACAGGATGCAGTTTTGAGAGCTTGCATAAGTCTCGTCATTATCTATCTGTTGGCTTTCGCGAAGAAATTTTGCCATATAATACCCTGTCCTGGTA
>JAIDJJ010000189.1 GCA_029052265.1 Muribaculaceae bacterium | reverse complement strand
ATATTGAAAAATACAACAATATTTTTGTGGAAGTATTTGGTGTTGATCCATCACTTCTTAATGATGATTTCTCTAAAGATACGGTTGATCTCTGGGATTCCGTGCATCAGCTCAATCTCGTGAGCCTTGCCGAGGAATCTTTCGACATAATGCTTGATCCGGAGGATATCATGGGGTTCACTTCCTATGGAAAAGGTAAAGAGATAGTAGCTGCACAGGGAATTGATCTCGAAGCCTGAACAGCAATCATTTGCATATCCAACTGATTATCAATCACAATTTTCAATCTAACAAAGTGGCAAAGTGGAGAATACAGAACGTCCGCATGGCGGGCGTATCGGCATGCGTGCCTGAGAATGTTGTAAAAACCGAGGATATTGATCTTATGTCGCCGGAAGAGGCTGAGGTGTTCAACAATACCGTGGGTATCAAAAAGCGTCACATCGCTCCTGATACCGTGTGTGCTTCCGACATGTGTCAGAAAGCGGCTGAAAAACTGATTGAAGAATTGGGGTGGGACAAGGGCTCGATCGATGTGCTTATTTTCGAGTCTGTTACCGGGGATTATAAAACCCCTCCCACTTCCTGTCTCCTTCAGGATAGACTGGGGTTGCCTGATACAACTTTCTGTCTTGACATGCCCATGGGCTGTTGCGGTTGTCTATACGCAATTACTGTCGGTGGCAATCTTATCAGTTCCGGGAATGTAAAACGCGCTTTGCTTTTGATTGGAGACACAGCCCTGAGAATGGGGTCGTTAAAGGATAAAAGCCGTGTACCTCTTTTCGGCGATTGCGGTACCGCGATCGCCCTCGAATTTGATGAATCAGCTCCGGAGATTGTGGTCGATTTCCATACTTTAGGCAAAGGTTATGAGGCATTGATGACCCCTCACGGTGGATTTCGTAATCCGGCGACTCCAGAATCTTTTGTTGAAGAGGATTTTGGCAACGGAATTGTTCGCGCCCCGATACATACTCTCATCAACGGAATGAATGTGTTCTCATTTGCCATATCCAAGCCACCGAAATCTGTGGAACAATTCCTTGAAGCGGAAGGAATAGACAGAAATGAGGATGTTGATTACTTCCTCATCCATCAGGCAAATAAGATGATAGTAGACAGGGTGGTTAAGAAACTCAAACTACCATTAGATAAGGTACCATACAATCTTGAGGAATATGGCAATCTCGGTGGAGCGTCAATCCCATCATTGATGGTTACAAGACTACGTGATCAATTGAAATCGTCTCCTCAGCGATTGATAATGTCTTCATTCGGACTCGGATTATCCTGGGCAACAATGAGTGCCACTTTCGGACCTATGGTAATTCCGGAAATCCAAACTATTTAAATTATGCGTAAGTTTTTGTGGTCTATTATAACCAAGATTTATCCCGCTTACTTACGAAAACGATTTGGGATGAATATTGGAGAAAACTGCAGAATTGCTTGGAGCGCACATCTCGATAAGTCTATTAATCCAAAGGGTGTTCACATTGGTGATAACGTGTGGATTCTTAGAGAGTCAATGATTTTGGCTCATGATCATTGTCGTGATGTTAGAGCTGATGTCGTAATTGGGAATGATTGTGTAATAGGTATTAGAAGTATCATTATGCCTGGAATAACTATTGGTAATCAAACCGTTATCGGAGGTGGCAGTGTGGTTACAAAAAGTTTCCCGTCTAATTGTGTCGTTGCTGGAAATCCGGCACGAATAATCAGAGAAGGCATTCATGTACAAAATGGTAAAATAATAGGTTGATATAATTACGTGAATCTTTATAAATTATTTTTTAAAAGGGCAATAGATATTACTGCTTCCGGTTGCGGACTCGTTGTCTTGAGTCCTATACTTGCAATCACTACCCTTTGGCTTCATTTTGCCAACAAGGGCGCCGGAGCTTTCTTCTTTCAGGAACGACCGGGTAAAGACGGTAAGATTTTTAAAGTTGTCAAATATAAGACAATGACGGATGAAAGAGATGCCGACGGTAATTTATTGCCCGACGCGGATCGTCTTACCAAGGTCGGAAGGTTTGTCCGTTCCACATCTATTGATGAATTGCCTCAGCTCTGGAATGTGTTTAAAGGAGACATGTCGCTTATCGGACCAAGACCTTTGCTCGTGAAGTATCTGTCGCGTTATACTCCTCAACAGGCTCGCAGACATGAGGTAAGACCAGGTATCACAGGATGGGCTCAGGTAAATGGACGTAACAATATATCGTGGGATAAAAAGTTTGAACTTGATGTATATTATGTCGATAATCTGTCGTTCGCGCTTGATTGCAAAGTGATTCTAACAACTTTGAAAAAGGTATTCTTTCGGGAGGATATAAGTGCTGAGGGACAGGCGACGACAACTGAATTTTTCGGTAAAGACGCTGAAAAATGAAAATTGAACGTTTTGTAAACAGTGTTTTTGAATCCAATTCATATATTTTACATGAAAATGGAAATGCTATTATAATTGATATTGGAGACTTTAATCCGATCAATCAATATATAAATCAGCTTAATCTTTCTGTAGAAGCATTGTTTATCACTCATACCCATTACGACCATATTTATGGGATAAATGAGTTTCTAAGATCTTTCCCGAATGCATTGGTTTACACTTCCTCCTTCGGTAAAGCTGCCTTAAGCAGATCAAACTGGAATTTCTCACGTTATCATGACGATCCCATTGAAATTGATTCTCCGGCAATCAGGGCTGTTGATGAAAGAGATTCCATAAAGGTTTTTGATAATTATAAAGTGAAGATAATTCCTACACCCGGTCATGATAAAAGTTGTCTGACTTATCGTATTGGCGACGCGCTTTTTACCGGAGATTCATATATACCGGGAATAAAGGTGATAGCATCATTCCCGAACAGCAACAGGAACGAGGCAAAAATGTGGTATGACAGATTAAAGGATATGGCAGGAAAGTACGATATCTATCCCGGGCATGGAATTTGCAATTATCGGGGATAGGAAATCATAAGGTGATTGGATTTGTTATTTAATTATAAATGATTATCTCTGCATTTGAAATTAAATAGGGAAAAATTATGACGCAGCTTGTTTTAAATATCGAAAATCCGGCAATCCTTCCAAGCCTTAAAAAGGTTCTTGGTGCTCTTGATGGCGTTTCCATAGCCAAACCGGCAAAAAAGTCAAGGCATAAGACTGAACTTGAACTGGCTATAGAAGAAGCACGAAAGGGAGAAGTGACACGTTGGGAAAGTGTTGACTCGCTAATAGAATATATTAATAATATTGGCAAATGAGTTACACGGTAATAACATCTAAGCAATTTTTGATAGGGCTTTGAAACGTTGCGTGAAACGGGGTCTTGATATGTCGAAGTTGACGACTGTTGTCAAGACTCTTGCTCAAGATGGGTCATTGCCCCCAAAATATCGATCACACAAACTGTCAGGAATTTATGACGGTTGTTGGGAATGTCATATCCAATCGGATTGGCTGCCTGTATGGGAACAGAATGATACTGAACTGACGTTACTCCTTACAGATACAGGCTCACATAGCGATTTGTTTGGATAGAATAAGGGCTCTGGTCGTAAAATAGTCGTTAGTCGATTAGTCGTTAGTCATAAGTTCTCTGGATCTTGACCTTCCCCTTTTGCTCTTCTGTTCTTCTGTTCATATATCCACTTCTTACTGTTGTTTTTTAACCACATTCAGTATTTCTGTTCTTCTGTTTTTTCTTGAAAACGCTCAAATCCTCTGGATCTCGGATCTAACTATGACTTGAGGTTTGGGCAGTATTGTAATTTATTGGTAAGCGTCCAAGTACGAATTCGACCAAAAGATATAACTTGGTTCAGATTGAGTTGACTATATAGGTCTTCGATGATTTTCAATTCGCAGCTGTAAAAACCAAAACCGGTATTTATGTACAGCAACGATGCGAGACGCGGAAAGCCAATGACGTATCCGCACGCTGGGAGGAACAGCCAATAATCGATAAACATCAGTCTTAAATACAATTAGATTATGCTTTATGAATTATGCATTATGCATTTTCAAGAAGTGAACATGGGGCTGGCGTTTAATAATTCTAAAAATCCAACTTGATATTTTAACAATTAGTGGGTTCAGCCCACTAAAAACGATAAGTCCAACTCATTTGGACGCTTTCCTTGTTGCAGTAATGCCAAATTGATGAGTTGGCTCCAAAGTCTTTGTGCCATGATTTGTTCTGTGATTCTACCCTTGGGTAGGATCATGCAGAAGATAATTGGTAATGACTATGAGGATTACCTAATTAAGACTTGAATAAAATTCGCCGGCTATTGCTCTCATTGATTTGTAACTGATAACTAAAATTCATAATATACATGCGAAAAGAAAGAATTTATCTTTGCCTCGCTCATATGAGCGGCAAGGAGATGAACTTCATACAGGAGGCTTTCGATACCAATTGGGTTGTCCCGATGGGTCCCAATGTAAACGGTTTCGAAAAAGACCTTGAATGTTTCGTAAACAAGCGTCTTGGAAATTCTTGGCTTGATAAAAAAGTGGTTGGGCTTTCTTCCGGTACTGCCGCCGTACATCTCGCCTTACTCGCCTGTGGTGTCGGTCCCGGTGATGAAGTCATAGTGCAGTCGTTCACTTTCTGCGCCTCGTCTCATCCGATAACCTATCTCGGAGCCACACCTGTCTTTGTGGATTCTGAACGCGAGTCGTGGAACATGGATCCCGCGTTGCTTGAAGAGGCGATCAAAGACCGTGTAGAGAAAACGGGAAAGAAACCGAAAGCCATCATTCCTGTCGCACTATACGGAATGCCATATCAGATAGACCGTATCATGGAGATTGCCGACCGATATGGTATCCCGGTGATAGAGGATGCTGCGGAAGGTCTCGGCTCCCGTTTTGACGGACAGGTGCTTGGCTCTTTCGGACGCTATGGAGTGTTGAGTTTCAACGGAAACAAGATGATAACCACCTCCGGAGGGGGTGCACTTATCTGTGATGATGAGGTTGCAAAAAATGAAATTCTCTTTTATGCCACACAGGCGCGTGAGTCTTATCCGTATTATCAGCACGAACATATCGGCTACAATTATCGCATGAGCAATGTGTGTGCCGGTATCGGAAGAGGTCAGATGACTGTGATTGATGACCACATCAATCATCATAAACATGTTCAGGAACTTTATTGTGAACTTCTAAATGAAGTAGACGGCATCACCATGCACTGTAATCCGTCTGAACGGTATGATTCCAATTTCTGGCTCTGTACAGCTACTCTTGACCCTCACCTCAGAATAAAAGGTCAGGAAAATGCATATCGCAAGGTAATAACAGGCGCAGTTGGTGGGGCGGCGGGTGTCACCCACACAGCATCCACCGCCACCACCGACTGTCAGCCTAATGATAACGTAGAGGCGCTGCGTGTAGCGCTCGATGCTGCAAATATAGAGGCGCGCCCTCTTTGGAAGCCAATGCATCGGCAGCCGGTCTATAAGAACAGCCCGGCTTATGTAAACGGTGTCAGCGAGTCTCTTTTTGCTGTCGGTATCTGTCTGCCGGCGGGTCCTTACGTCACTGACGATGATGTGCGCTACATAGTGGATGCCATCAAGGACAGTCTTGCCTGAGCTCCTCTTTTCAAAATTCTTATCAATCCTGTGTCATAAAACAAAAACGGTCATTTCTAATCCGAGGATTGGAAATGACTTGATTTTATTTAGACTTGCATGGGCAAGACATGCCCCGTAAGATAGCTTCTGCTGCATTTTTATTATGAAATCACTTAAATCATTAGCCAACTGGTATTTTTCCAGGTCGGCGCTCCCTTATTGGAGCATATTGATACTTGACTGTGTGTTTGTGGTGTTTGCCGGGCTCCTCGCCTATACGGTTCACCACGGTTCCGAACAGACCCTCGAAGTCATCGGTTCGCTCTCCATTACTCTTTGTGCGTTTCTCGGATGTTTCATTATCGCTTTCAGATTATTCCATACTTATGATGGCGTGATGAGGTATTCTTCGTTCACTGATCTTCTCAGGGTCAGCTCGGCTGTGGTGCTCTCGGTCGTGATGTGCTGCGCTCTGCTATGGCTGTTCGGTAGCGCAGACTGGCTTGTGGCGTTCAGCTATGCCGATGTAATTTTGCTCGGGCTGTTTGTGGTGGCATTCATGTGGACGGTGCGTGTGTGGGTCAAAACTATTTTTGAGGAGACTTCCAAACGTCCGGATTCTTCGAAAGCATTTGTTCTCGGCGTGAAATCCGGTGGTGTGGCGCTCGCGAAAAACATGCGCTCTTCCGCTGACTCTCCCTATACTCTCGGTGGATTCGTAAGCGCTGACCCCGACATGAAAGCCCGCAGGCTGATGGGCGTGAAGGTCTGGGATTTCGACGACTCCCTGATCGGGGTGATGCATTCAGCGAAGGCAAAGGCACTCCTTGTCTCTCCCTTGATGATGAACGTGCTGCGCGAAAGGGAGGAGCTTGTAAATACTCTCGTGGAGGCTGGAATAAAGATAATGGTGATGCCGCAGGCTCGTGAATGGGACGGAAAATCGGATATCCGCGTGTCGGATCTTCATCCGATCGACGTGGAGGATCTCCTTCCCCGCGAGAAGATTGAGGTTGACATGGAAGCTGCGGCACGGCTTCTCAACGGAAACGTGGTGATGATCACCGGTGCCGCAGGCAGTATCGGATCTGAAATGGTACGCCAGATAGCCACCTATGGTCCTTCGCATCTCGTGCTGATAGATCAGGCTGAGACCCCGATGCACGACATCCGGCTGATGATGCGCAACAACTGGCCTGAAATAAAGGCGGAGACGATAGTGGCAGACATTGCTGACAAGAAAATGATGGAACGTATATTCGACACGTACCGTCCGATGTATGTGTTTCATGCCGCTGCCTATAAACATGTCCCGATGATGGAGGATAATCCATATGAGGCGGTAGTGAACAATATCGACGGCACAAGGATTATCGCGGATCTTGCTGTGAAATACGGTACAAAGAAGTTTGTGATGGTGTCGACCGACAAGGCTGTAAACCCTACCAATGTCATGGGTTGTTCCAAGCGTATATGCGAGATATATGTACAGAGTCTTGACAAGGCTATAAAAGACGGTAATGTCAAGGGACACACACAGTTCGTTACCACACGGTTCGGCAATGTGCTCGGTTCTAACGGGTCGGTGATCCCTATATTCCAGGAACAGATACGGAAAGGGGGACCGGTCACTGTCACTCATCCCGACATAATCCGGTTTTTCATGCTGATTCCGGAGGCATGTAAGCTTGTGATCGAGGCGGGAACAATGGGGAAAGGTGGCGAAATATACGTGTTTGACATGGGAAAGCCGGTCAAGATTGCTGACCTTGCGAAAAGAATGATCAAACTGAGTGGTGCAAAAGATGTAGAGATCAAATATACAGGGTTGCGTGACGGAGAGAAGCTTTATGAGGAGGTGCTTAATGACGAGGAAATCACCGTGCCGACATTCCACCCGAAAATCAAGATCGCCAAAGTGAGGGAATATGGTTTTGATGATGTCGCCCGCGCAATAGGTTCTCTGGTAGGCAACGCATCTTCAGGCGACGATATGGAGATTGTGGCGGGGATGAAGGCGATTGTGCCGGAATTTAAGAGCCAGCACTCCAAATACGAGGCTCTCGACAAACCTAAAACGGAAAACGGACAACGGAAAACAGATAACTCCAAACATCCCACACAATCATGACAAACGTACTGATAATATTTCTGCTGATAATAATATTTCTTGGCATACTCATGGCGGCTGCCGTCATGATCAACCATCATAAGGGGGAGAATATCGACAGCCAATACATAAACGAGGAAAATGACCATCTTTACTACGATCGCAGCCTGATAGAAAAGAAAGAGTTCCGCAAAAATAATCCGGATGCAGGAGAACCGCGCACTTTCCGCCGCCTTCTGAAAGGTGGTAAAAAATAATGATTTCATAGATTTATTGACATAGGGATTGTAGGAAGGGGTATTAATGCGGTGTATCATAAATTAAATTATGACACACCTACATCAGGCGTCGTCCAACTACAGGCATGTTTGTTGACCTGTGGTTGGACGATGCCTGATGTTTTATAGAGTCTCCAAGTCGAGAGGGTGTTTAGACTATTTTAGCAGACAATCAATTTTGTGGAATTAGAATATTATCATTAACTTTGTTTTAAATTAGTTTTTATTTCATCAATGGACACCTACAAATTTATTATCAAAGATTATCATTCGATAAATAATGCCTCAATCCGG
>JAIDJJ010000188.1 GCA_029052265.1 Muribaculaceae bacterium | reverse complement strand
ATGCGTGACAACGCACGTCTTGGAGCCAGAATCAGACACACCATTTCGCGCGACGGCATAAAAGTGGAAGGTTATTCCGAAGGGGCTTCCGACACCACTATGGCATACGTGGTCGATGCAGGACGCCTCGACAATGCGCTCCGCCATATACACACTTTGGTGTTTTAAGCAGCCACCCTTTAGGCATTTGCAAAATCTGCGGGAAATACCCTGAGATTTTTACCGCATCTCAAATTTTAAATATTCACTTAACACCTTGTTTAATTGTGGGTATAGAATATATTTATTAATTTTGCAACCATGGAGATAAAAAAAGCCAGATATGAAATAAGCAGCCCGGATGTGGAGCATTGTCCTGACACTCAGGTGCCGGAATACGCTTTCATTGGGCGCTCTAATGTCGGGAAGTCATCGCTTATCAATATGCTTACCCGCAGTCGTGGACTTGCAAAGACATCCCAAAAACCGGGCAAGACCCTTCTCATAAATCATTTCCGTATAAACGACGGGGCTTTCTATATAGTGGACCTTCCCGGATACGGATATGCGGCTCGCGGCAAATCTCAGCGTGAGGATTTCCGCAAGATGATAGAATCGTATATACTCGACCGGCAGCAGATGACTCTCCTTTTTGTCTTAATAGACATTCGGCATGAACCGCAGAAAATCGACATGGAGTTTTTCGACTGGCTGGGAGAAAACGGTGTCCCGTTTGCGATTGTCTTTACCAAAGCTGACAAACTCGGGCCCAACGCCGGAGCAGCAAAAGTGGAAATTTACAAAAAGGAATTGTTAAAAAAATGGGAAGAACTACCTCCCGTATTTGTGACTTCTTCTGAAAAAAGCACCGGACGAGACGACATCCTTGACTATATAGAGCAGATAAACAGAGATATTGAAAACCATAAAAAGGACACGAATGTATCTCTTGACGGCAACTGATCCGGAATAATGGAGACTCATAAGGAAACAACAATTAACTTGACACCGACGAATGAATTTTAAAAAGCTAATAAACGGTAACAGCCGCTTTGCAGAGATAGTCCGCTTCGGATTAGTAGGGGCGTTGGCAACGGTACTGCAATATGTATTCTATGTCATATTCGTACATGCTGTCGGAGTAAAAGCTGTACCATCTTCCATGATAAGCTATGCCCTAAGCTTTATTGTCAATTTTTTCCTTTCGAGCTACTTCACGTTTCACACTCGCCCTAATGCAAAGAAAGGGGTCGGATTCACCCTCAGCCATTTGTTTAATATGGGATTGCAGACTGGTCTTGTAGCTATCTTCCAACAGATTGTCGGCAAGACTCTCGCTCTGCTCCCTGCTATGGCGATATGCATCCCGGTGAATTATATACTCGTACGGTTTGCTTTCACAAGTAAAATATTCGGAGGTGCGGGAAAAACTAAGGATACGCCTCATAACGAATCCGTGGAATTGACTGATCCTTCCGAGTCTCTGCTTCAGAAAGACGAGGCGTTGCTCAAATAGCCTGTAATGAAAGGCTTCCATGAAACCGGCATACTGCCGTAAATAGTTCATAAAATTATCAAAAAAACTCTGACATAAACATAATGGGAACAATTGCAATGGCCGCCGATCATGCGGCATTTGATCTCAAAGAGACCATCAAACTGTAACTAAAGGAAAAAGGATACGAAGGTTAAGATTTCGGTACATTCTCGCCGGATTAGAGTGATTATGCCGATTTCGCA
>JAIDJJ010000187.1 GCA_029052265.1 Muribaculaceae bacterium | reverse complement strand
AAATCTATATTATATGAAAGGAATCGTTCTTGCGGGCGGCTCCGGCACCCGTCTGTATCCCATCACGAAGGGGGTGTCGAAACAGATGCTCCCGATCTATGACAAACCGATGGTGTATTACCCGGTGTCTACCCTCATGCTCGCCGGGATACGCGACATCCTAATCATCTCCACACCTCAGGATCTCCCCGGTTTCCGACGCCTCCTCGGCGACGGCTCTGATTATGGTGTGAATTTCTCGTATGCCGAACAGCCCAGCCCCGACGGTCTCGCACAGGCGTTTATCATCGGCAAAGAGTTTATCGGCGATGACTCCGCGTGTCTTGTGCTCGGCGACAACATCTTCCACGGAGCCGGTTTCTCGCAGGTGCTCCGCGAGGCAGTGAAGACAGCGGAAGCCGACGGGAAGGCAACCGTCTTCGGCTATTGGGTGAACGATCCCGAACGGTACGGCGTTGCCGAGTTTGACAAAGACGGCAACTGCCTGTCGATCGAGGAGAAGCCGGCTCATCCTAAGAGCAACTATGCCGTGGTCGGTCTCTACTTCTATCCGAACAAGGTGGTGGACGTGGCAGCCAATATCAAACCGTCGGCACGCGGCGAACTTGAGATCACCACCGTCAACCAGGAGTTCCTGAAAGACGGGGAACTGAAGGTGCAGACCCTCCCGCGCGGTTTCGCGTGGCTCGACACGGGTACTCATGACTCCCTCGCCGAGGCATCGATCTACGTGGAGGTGCTGGAGAAACGTCAGGGACTGAAGATAGCCTGTCTCGAAGGTATCGCCTACTCCAACGGCTGGATCACCGCTGACAAGCTCCGCGAGCTTGCCAAACCGATGCTCAAGAACCAGTACGGTCAATACCTGATGAAGATCGCCGATGAAGAAAACCTGCAGAAGTTTAACTAATTCATAATTCATAATGCACAATGCATAATTGATTAATACATTATGAATTATGAATTATGCATTCACCTAAGATGGAAACAATCAAGACCGATATAGAAGGCGTGGT
>JAIDJJ010000186.1 GCA_029052265.1 Muribaculaceae bacterium | reverse complement strand
TTATTGCCTTGATATCAGCCATTTTGCAACGATAAATAATATCTTTGGATGTCAACAGGTGTGTGGCGGGAATTACAGTTGCCCCAAGTTTGTGAAGGGCTATGATTGAAAACCAGAACTGATAATGTCTTTTAAGGATGAGCATCACCATGTCGCCCTTCCCAATCCCTATAGACTGAAGAAACGAGGCAGTCTTGTCGCTTTCGCGCTTTATATCTGCAAATGAGAACTGAATTTTTTCCCCTTTATCATTGGTCCAAAGCAATGCAGGTTTGTCGGGTTCTTTTTCTGCCCATTGATCTACAACATCATATCCGAAATTAAAATTTTCAGGTACATTGACATGATAATGTGCCATGAAATCTTCGTATGATTCAAATTTTGTCTTGTCAAGAAATTTTTCCAGCATAATATATGGTCTTTCTGTTTTGAAAGATTAAATCCGTCACCAACTTTCCTTCTTAACGCAATTTCGGTAATTTACCGAAATTTAAGCTAAAGATAGCGGGCGAAATAACATATTGTTTAATTAAAACAAATTTTTATAAAAAGTAGTTGATCTATGCAGCTATGATATGATCGCTAATATTTTTACAGATTTACCATTCATGGCTCTGAGTCCGTGAGGTTTTCTGGCATCAAACATAATAGTGTCTCCTGGATTCAACACATTGATTTTTCCTGCTACCGAAATTTCCAGCGTTCCTTCCACTACAAAATTAAATTCCTGTCCCTCGTGCGTGTTGAGCGTCATTGGCGTATCTTGGCTTGTAGGTTCGACTGTTACAAGGAACGGTGCCATCACTCTGTTTTGAAATCCTGCGGCGAGATCCTGATAGCTATAAGCGCCCGTGCGTTCCACCCTTATCCCCTGCCCTGCCCTTGTCACATAATATGAATGCATGTTCGGTTCGCTCCCGAACATCAGTGCAGTCATCTCGACACCATATTTTGATGACAAACGGTGCAGGAAACTGACCGGTATGTCAGTCTTGCCGCTTTCATAATCAAGTAGCAGCCCGGGGGCGACACCACACTCTTGAGCCATTGTCTCTATTTCAAGATCGAGCGCATCGCGGAGACCGCGTATACGTTCTGATATTTGCATGATAAAATCCATATCCAAAATTTTAATTGGCGAAAAACGCTCCGTATATTTTTGGCAAAGATAAACAACTTTTTGCAAAAGTTCAGCTATTGGCAGCGTATATTTTTAAAAGTTGCAATTTGATGGTATTTTTTTATTAATTTTGCACATTCAATAACCGTTGCCGAATTATTCATGTCCGGCATATCATTTATATTCAAGAATCATGACTGAAATCATTGAAGAAGGCATTGTCAATGAAGGCGGCCTTAACTTTGTAGAGCAAGAAATTAAGGATGATCTTGCTGCCGGCAAAAATGGTGGCAGGCTTAGCACTCGTTTCCCACCTGAACCCAACGGCTATCTCCATATCGGCCATGCCAAGGCTTTTATAATGGATTTCGGAGCGGCTGAAAAATTCGGAGGAACTTGCAACCTTCGGTTTGATGACACCAACCCTCAAAAAGAGGATATGGAATATGTCAATTCTATAATGCGCGATATTCATTGGCTCGGATATGACTGGGGCGATCGCCTGTATTATGCAAGCGACTATTTCCCTCAGCTGTTTGATCTCGCAATAAGGCTGATAAAAGAGGGAAAGGCTTATGTAGACGAGCAGACAAGTGAGCAGATCGCTCAACAGAAAGGCACTCCGACTGTTCCCGGAACAAATTCCCCCTATCGCGACCGTCCCATCGAAGAGAATCTTGATCTTTTCTTAAGGATGAATAAAGGCGAGTTTGAAGAGGGTTCCATGGTGCTTCGTGCGAAGATAGACATGGCAAACAGCAATATGCATTTCCGCGACCCAATAATGTACCGTATCATAAAGACCCCACATTGGAGAACAGGCACGGATTGGAAGGTCTACCCCATGTA
>JAIDJJ010000185.1 GCA_029052265.1 Muribaculaceae bacterium | reverse complement strand
ACATTATGGTATACCTGTAGTGAAAAAAACGAAAAAAGTTGAGGAAGACCCAGATTCTGTGTCCGGCGCCCCTGAAGTTCCGGAGTTAAAGAAAGATATTTCCCGAAACGATCAACCTGCGATGTGGAACGGCGGTTTGCGTCCGGTGCCGGTGCAACCTCATGAGCGCGCAGGAGAAAAAAGTCCAATAGAACGGAAAAAGAACCGATAGATGGAATCAAAAATCAGATATCTTGTCAGGAAACTTACTATAGTATATGGCGGGGGGAAAGAGTCAATCTTTCCCCTTGTTATTGTCAGCGCCAAAAGGAACGGGTTGGAGTTATCAGATCTCGGCATGGCAAGTTTTGAGTCGGAAACAGCAGGAACCGAATATGTAAACGAATTATGTATCCGACATATTTCGGGCACTACATATGAGGTGGAATACATGAGTAGGTAATAATGTGGCATCTTTTAAGGAACGAATTCTTATTGTCGGCGCAAACTGCCGATAAATAATTGGTACAAAGGTGATAAAATAAGGAGACTGACTGCCTCGGGAAATAAATATGACAAAAAATCAAATAAAATTTTTCTAAGTCAAAAATAATTTCTACCTTTGCGGTGTACTAATATACTAATACGCCATGCTTGATATTGATAACATCACCTATTCTTATGGAAGAAAAAAGAAACCGGTATTGCAGAATTATTCCCTGTCAATAGGTCCGGGCACCATCTGTGGGCTTTTAGGAAGAAATGGAGCCGGAAAGTCCACCCTTCTATATCTTGTATGCGGACTCTTGCGACCACAGCAGGGTACTGTTTCATACAATGGTTTTAACCCGTTGAAAAGGGACGTTGAGTTTCTTAACGATGTGTTTATTGTTCCTGAGGAGTTTTATCTGCCCAATGTCAAGTTGTCTGAGTTTGTCAAAACGATGTCACCGTTTTATCCGCGTTTCTCCATGAATGATATGGAAAAACATCTTATGACTTTTGAGATGATGCCTGACGTGCATCTGGGGCAGCTGTCAATGGGACAGAAAAAACGGGTGTTCATAAGCTTTGCCCTCGCATGCAACACGTCTTTGCTGATTCTTGACGAACCCACCAACGGGCTTGACATCCCGGGCAAACGTCTGTTCAGAAAAGCTGTGCTTAACGGCATGAATGATGACAAGACGATTATCATTTCAACTCACCAGGTATATGATGTGGAGAAAATAATTGATCATGTCGTAATTACGGATACGGACGGGGTTTTACTTGACGCCGGAATGTTTGATATTTCGACAAAGCTTAAATTCGTATTCACCAACGACAGGTGTCGTGCTGAAAAAGCATTGATCTCCCTGGACGCTCCAGGAGGATACAATATTGTAGAAATATCTGACGGTGAGGAAGAGACGGATGTAAACCTTGAAACCCTTTTTGAACTTACACGGGAACGTCAGGAACTGATAGGGCGTCTTTTCTCAAATACACACAAAAACAATCAACAGCCAACAATTATCCAGTCATGAATAATCAAATAAATATAGTTAAGTCGGGAAATTTTCTCAATAATGTCCGCCTTGAATTGGTCAGGAATAAAAAGCCATTGATACTGGGCGTATCAAGTATCTGGGGATTATATATCATTGCAGGGATATTTATGGGCTATAACCATACCGGAGGGGGTGGAAAAGAGACCTTTATTTTTGCATTTATGGCACAGCTTATAGCTGTGGTTGTGGCATCGCTTGCTTTTACGGATATGAAAAGAAAGGAAGAACGTATTTATAGCCTGATGATTCCGGCATCTGTGAATGCCAAATTTATTACGCGTTGGATCGGGGCGGTTCCGTTGTTGTGTGCATTGCTGGTTATCGGGTTTTATCTCGGGGACTTTGCAAGAATATCCACTTTTGCGATATCCAACGCCCGATGGGAAGACTTTCCCGAGTATATGAAAGTGTTCAATCCATGGATAGTCTTCGCAGCCAAAGGAGATCTGAATGATGGTGTGCTTGCGTGCTGCATTGCTTTCGGAAGCTACTTTTTCAGTCAGTCAATATATTTCTTCGGTGCAATATTATGGCCCAAACTTTCGTTTATAAAAACACTCGCCTCGTTGTATGTCATCCAGACTGTCTTAGGGATATTCCTCATGCTTGTACACAGGTTCGGAAGTTTCTCATGGTCTTTTTTTGATGTCCGTCCTTTGCTTTGGGTCATGTTCGCCATAATGGCTGTGATGACTTTCGTGTGCTACGTCTTGGCTTATGTGAGATACAGCAAAAGTCAGGTGGTATATAAACTTTTTTAATTTGGCAGATGGATTTTAATGAGAACAAGCCCATATATCTTCAGATCACTGACGGTATAATGGACGAGATATTGGCAGAGATATATCCTGCGGAAGGAAGACTGCTGTCGGTAAGGGAATACGCCGCCAAGGTTGAAGTCAATGCCAATACCGTGATGCGTGCATATGATTGGCTCCAGCAGCAAAAAATTATATTCAATAAAAGGGGTATCGGATTTTTCGTCATGCCTGATGCCCGGAAGAGAATAATCGAGATGCGCAAGAATATATTTTTTCAAGAGGAGGCATCCTATTTTTTCGGCAGACTGTCGACTTTCGGGATGATGCCGGAAGATTTGGCACGGCTATATTCCGAATATCTTTCCTCGGAAGACAAAATACGAATTACCAATAAAT
>JAIDJJ010000184.1 GCA_029052265.1 Muribaculaceae bacterium | reverse complement strand
GTGTATTTTAAAGCCGAGTCCCATGTGGGCTGTGACTGATGTGCTTACCGGAGCATGGTTTTCCGGGGTTTGCTGATCATATGGTTTCCATCCGCAGGCTATGCCGAATTGCCATTCATATCCGAGCCAAAGATTCTTGTTAAAACGGGCGACAGGAGCACCCTGATAGACGTATGCCGATAGGGGTGTGCCGAGCAAATTCCCGGCAAAAAAAGTGTTTACTCCAATGCCTATGCCTTGATATGCTCCGCGGTATAATCTTCCATTTTGGGAAGATGGATTGAATTTGAATCCGCCCCGGATATCCGTGCTGAGAGTGGCGTTCACTTTCTGCCCGTATGGATTATCCCCGCGAAGAAAATCGTTTGTTCCCGGCACCCACGCCGGGGCAGTCTCCACTCCGATGTGCCATTCCGGCTTATGGGAGAAAGTGCAGGCTGTACTGTCGCTTGCCGATGCTGTTGTAAAACTTGAAATGAATGCGAGGATGAGGAACAGGGCTTTCTTATTCATACGAAACGGAATAATCGCAGTCGGTGGCATAGATGGAAGTAGAATAGAAATCCGTTTCCCATTTATGTTCCGAAATAGAGTTGTAAAATTCGAGATGCCCGTGTTGGGTGGCTTTGGAATAGCGTACAGCGTAGGTCACTGTGGCTTTAGTGTAGGGGGGAACCTCAATCGTGATTTTGTCAGAGAAGTAGTCTGATGGGGAAAATATTTCTTGATTACCAAGCTGAATATCTTTAAAATCTCTGAACTCCCATTGTTTGCCTGAATATGATAGTAATGGCATATTCACAGACAAACCGTTTGCCCAAGACTCTTCCGGGTTCACCACATGACTGCATTGTGATTGCATATAAGGCATTATTTCCATTTGCTGAGCCACAGAGCCGTTGTTGGTGAATCGCATGACATGGATTATTTCTTCAAAGTTCTCCTCAATGACCGGTTCCTCTTCATACCATGGGAACAGCAACTCCATCTTTCCCTCTGTTGTAAGAGTGAAGTGGATTGTTTTTGTCACACCGTAGTCATATTCCAGGCGTAGTGTGACGTTGTCTTCGTCTGAGACATTATAGCTGCATGAAATATACAGCATGTTGCCGGACAAAGTCACGCTATAATATTTTACCGGGTTTTCGAAGATAATATCATATAATTCTTCCGGCGGGCAATAGCTATCGGTCAGTCCGGATTTAATGTTATAGTATTTTAGATACTTATCCGCATCAGGAACACCGTCTATATACACTCTCTTCAGTCCATGACGGGGGAGTGGCACAGACCATTCGTCTCCGTTGCCGTCAAGAGTGATATGTGTCTCATCCGGTAATTGAGATGATTCTATAAATATATCGTCGTTGCATCCAGTAAATCCGATTGCTGATATGGATAATAATATATTGATCAGCTGTTTCATATAGGGTGTGGTTTAAGTGCGTTGTCCCTTCGACAAATATAATTAAACAGTCGTTTTTAAGAAACTGCCGGGAACTAAGAAACTGTTTAAATTTATTTGTCGAAGGAATTGAGAGGATTTGTCGAGCAGATTTTTGATATTTATGATGGAGTTATGGGGTTCCATAATGACTGAATAAATATCATAAAGATGATGACAAAGACCTCAATGACAAGACAAAATAAATTTTAAACAGTTTCTAAGAGACCGTTTCACATATTATAGGACTGGATTGACCCGACTCAAAGTCGGGTTGAAAGATTCAATTCAAAGTTCCTTTAGATTACGGTAGCAGAGCCATATCATGAACGGGAGCCATATTACGGCAAATAAGGGTCCGTTTGAGATCCAAAGCCATGCCAGTAAAAGTGCTCCGCTGCCGGCTTCGACAATCATACGAGGTTTGAGAGGCATTGCATCGGGAGTTTTTCCGGAAAAAATCATATAGGCAGCCCATATCATCCATGATGTCAGAATGACACCTTCGATGATAGCCGAGGCTACACTTGTCTCTGTCCAGCAATGATATATCTTGAATTGCCAGGCTATGGAGATCAGGCAGCATATTGTAAGGAGTATGGAAATCTCGCTTATCCAACTGTTGAAGATGCTTTTAATTTGTGTCCTGATGTGCATAAATCGTTTTGGTATTATGTTCGTTTATTGTTTTTTTGTTGCTGTTGTTTGAACAAATTTACATAATATTTTTGAAATAAGTGTAAATTGTGATCAGTTTTTTGTTATTTTGAGATCATTCGAACTTATATTTTTTGTTTAATGAAGTCTCAAAGAGCGTCGGTGTACACATTTGGTTCGTTTCTGACCGGATGGCACTATGGCGGTGCCCTTTGTACTGAAAAAAGTATCACGGATTTTAGAGTATGTTTACTTTT
>JAIDJJ010000183.1 GCA_029052265.1 Muribaculaceae bacterium | reverse complement strand
ACATGGTATATATGCCTATTGTTATCGAAGGAGGCACTGTAAGACTCGACCTCACTGACAGGATTTCATTATCCGGAACTGTCGATAACGAGGCGCTCTTCAGATTCCTGAAAGAGAAGAACAGTTTTACCGCAAAATATGAACGTGAGAACAACGATGCTCATGATGTGGATAAACTGAAAACAGACTATTCAAAATTCTTCTCTGATCAGGCTATATTGAATCAGGGGTCGGTTGTCGGGAAATATATATTGGAGACATATAGGTCAATAATGACTCCCGATGATCTGGAACGTGTAAACGAGAGGATTAAAAATTAATTAAAAAAACAAACACCACTATGAAACTTCGATATCTACTGGGCGCACTCGCTGTGGCACTATTGCCTTCTGTCGCGAGTGCCGCAGACGGAGAGGATCTTGACAATCCCTGGTTCGTGCAGGGGAGTCTCGGTGCCTCCTACTCTGTCGGCGGCGGCGCCGGCTTCGGCGAAATGCTGTCGCCTGCCGGTCAATTGGCGTTCGGAAAGCATTTCAACCCCTACATCGGGGCGAGAGTTACCGCCGGAGGATGGAAGGGAAGATACCGCATCCCGCATTCCATCACTACCGGTTTCTACGATTACCATTTTACCGTAGACGGACTCTGGAACATTTTCAAAACATTTAACCACGAATATGATCAGCCGGTGTCGCTACGTCTGATCGCCGGTGTCGGCTTTGACCGCGCATATGCCAAGCCAAGCAGCTCCCTGCTTGTCAGACTCGGTCTTTCCATGGATGTAAGGCTATGCAGCGCCATAGACTTTAACCTTGAATATCAGGCGAACGGGGTCAGCGACCGTTGGAACTCAAAAGACGACCACAGTTTTGACTCTTTTATGAACCTGCTCGTGGGAGTGACTTATAAATTCGGCACCGGATACCGATGCAAGACCTGTGTCCCTGAGCCTTGTCAAAATATTGATGCGATCAACAACCGCACCAACGCATTGCGCGAGGTGGTGGAGGTAGAAAAAATAGTACGCGACACTGTTGAAATCGTGAAAGAGGTGCCTGCCCCGGCTCCCGAAAGCATGACCCGCACAGTATTCTATGCGATCAATCAGGTTGAAGTCCCGGCGGCACAGGAGCCAAATGTGGCGGCTATCGCAGACTACCTGAAGAAATATCCCGACTCTAAAGCCACTGTGGTAGGATACGCGGACAAAGGCACGGGCACGGAAACCATCAATCTGCGTCTCGCCAAGGAAAGAGCCCAGAACGTGGCAGACATGCTTGCAAACCATTTTGGAATAAGCCGTTCGAAACTTGAGGTCACCTCAATGCACAACGAATACACTGAGCAACCTTTCCAACAGAACGACCTGAACAGGGTGGTCATAATGACAGGGTATGCAAAATAATGTAAGTACCTACGAAAATACAACTTTACTTCCCGATTTGAAATCAACAAGCGATTCAAAATCATAATTAAACAGGAATTAGACAATAATAGGGTGCCGGTCTGTGAAGATCGGCACCCTTAATATCAATTGTGTATTAGCCCCTCAAAAAATCCCGGGAAAATGGATTTCAAGAATTCGCCTGTGTGCTGAAAAAATATTTGCGGAAACGATATAGGAACAATGCTGTCGCTATGGCACTTGCCAACGCAGCCCAAGGTATTTCTCCGGAAGCGGCGATTCCGAATGAATCAATTCCGGAATCTGCAAGCCCGGGATAATCTTTAATACCTTCGCCGGCATCAGAAGTCCCTGTCCCGATAAAGTACGACGACACGACCACCACTGAATTATTGAGAGCATGAGCAAATACCGGAAGCCACAAGGATTTCGACCATATCAGAAGATAGCCAAACATAACTCCCATCAACAGCCTGGGCACAAAGCCGAAAAACTGGAAATGGACAGCACTGAATATAAACGCCGACACCCATACCGATGCCGCCACACCCATATTCGACTGCAGCAGAACCTTCTGTAGCGCACCCCTGAAAAACAGTTCTTCAGAGAAACCTGTCAGAATACCCACTACAAATACCGTAGCCAACATTCCTGAAATTCCTGAATACGAAAGGATCACAGAGGTGGTGGCAGCCGCGGCGTCTTCCATCTCCCTTAATTTCGATTCAAGACCCGCCGCCCATTCCGGGAAATGCATCCCGGCATTCCAAGCTATAAGCTGATTTAATGCCGGAAGTGCAAGCACATACAATATGACAACCCCGACAACACCTTTCAGGTGCAACCGTCCGGAAAGTCCCAGCCATTCCATCGAGCGGGATGAGGAAAATTTTCCACACAACCATGCCGGCAGACAGAAAGCGAGAATACACTGCACCGCAGATGCAAGCAGAAGCGATGACCTTTCCCCTATTCCGGAAATATTTGACAACACCAAAAATATGCCGCTCGCCACTGCAAGCAGCAGACAAAACGAACCGAACAACACCATAAGGCGAAGTCCGGTATTTTTTCTTATCGCATCTATTGAATCAGACATCGAATTTCTTTCTCCTGAATACAAAATTACGACCAAGATACTTCTCTCTCACTTCCGGATTCTCGGCAAGCTGTTCGCTTGTGCCCTGGAAAAGTATCTTACCTTCGAAAAGCAGGTATGCACGGTCTGTGATACTCAACGTCTCGGGAGCATTATGGTCGGTGATAAGGATCCCGATATTTTTCTCCTTAAGCTTATAGACTATTTCCTGGATATCTTCCACAGCGATGGGATCGACTCCGGCAAAAGGCTCGTCAAGCATTATGAACTTCGGATTGATTGCAAGACATCTTGCAATCTCCGTTCTCCGGCGTTCTCCGCCTGAAAGCTGGTCGCCAAGATTTTTTCTTACCTTTCCGAGACGGAACTCCGCAATCAGACTCTCCAGTTTTTCCTTCTGATATTCACTTGTGGTCGGAGTCATTTCAAGCACAGCTCGGATGTTGTCTTCCACACTAAGCTTACGGAATACCGATGCCTCCTGGGCAAGATACCCTATGCCGAGCTGCGCACGCTTATATACCGGATAACCGGTTATATCAATATTATCAAGGAAAATACGCCCTTCATTCGGAGTGATCAGACCGGTGGTCATATAGAACGTAGTGGTCTTTCCTGCCCCGTTAGGTCCCAACAGACCCACTATCTCCCCTTGCCTGACATTTATGGAAACATGATTCGCAACGGTGCGTTTACCATATTTTTTCACAAGATTGTCGGTCTGAAGAATACCCTTTTCAGGCACTTCCGCACCTATACTTTCAGATATTTCCACACCGTCTTTTTCGACAGTCTCTGTCTCCGCAACCACAGCCTCACGCATGTCCGGCTCCTGTGCGGTTTCCATTTCCCTTGCAGCCTCCATCTCTTCAGGAGAAAGCGGGGACCGCTCTTTCTTTTTAAATGAAAAAATTTTCATGTCTTATTACTTGGCACCGGCAGGGAGAAGTGATCGGATATAGTCTGTGAGAAGCTTGATCGCCACATTGTTGTTGCCTCCTTGAGGCACAATCAGATCGGCATACCGCTTTGACGGCTCTATATACAGTTCATGCATGGGCTTGAGCATATCTCGGTAACGGTCTATAACCATTTGCGGAGTCCGGTTGCGTTCCACACAATCGCGAAGTATGACACGGATCAACCGCTCGTCGGCATCTGCATCTACAAATACCTTTACATCCATCATGTCGCGCAATTCCTTGTCAGTAAGCACAAGTATGCCTTCCACTACCACAACTTCCCGAGGCTTCATTGTGACGGTCTCCTTGAGCCTGGAACAAGTGATGAAATCATATGTGGGCATCTCTATCGTCTCTCCGTTCTTGAGTGCATGAAGATGCTTGCACAGCAACTGCCATTCAATTGAAGCCGGCTCGTCATAATTCATCCCGAGCCTTTCCTCGAGAGGTATATGGGC
>JAIDJJ010000182.1 GCA_029052265.1 Muribaculaceae bacterium | reverse complement strand
GTATAGCTCATGGCTGTTGATCTTCTCCCAGCGGTGAGTGCCCCACCATCCTGAAAGGCGTTCACACTTGTTGGTGACACAAGTGGTGAGGTATCCGTCAGGTTCCTGTGCGGCTGCGATAAGATTGATCACACTGTCAAGATAATTGTCGAGCTTCGGATCGTATTCCACGGCGAGGGAGTATGACGCACCTTCTATAATCTTGTAAGGGTCGGTATCGTCAAACGAGAAGTCGCCGCGATGCTCACCTTTCATAAGTCCGCCGGCAATTGCGAAGTTGTCGAAGCGTCCGTTTTTTTCACATTCTTTGAATGCTGAAGGGATTGAGACCTTTCGGTTGGTTTCGATACGTGGTGCCCAGAAACTGTCGTCGATGTGCACCTGTGTAAATGCCACTTCTTTCACGGGAGCGTCCGGGCGCTCGTAGGCTTCCGCTCCGGTACAGGCGGTAAAGCCCGCAATAGCGGCACAGCCGGGAAGGAGGATAGTAAGTAGGTTAAGTTTCATGGTGGGTTGGTGTATTTTGTTTTCTGTTTTACGTTGTCAGTTTTAAGTTGTATGTTGTCAGTTGTACGTTGGCAGTTTTAAGTTGGCAGCGGGGAGGGCGGATGCCGCGCTTTTCAACCATACAACTCTACTGCATTTTTTTACAAACCCGTCTTACGACCGATCAAAATCATCAAGCGGAGTTTTGTTAAAAAAACTGTCGCAAAGTTAAGGGGTGTTTCTCCTTTCAGACTGAAAAATCGTCCAAAAATATGCAAAAATCGTCCAAACATAGCTAAGAATCTTCATTTTGGACATTTTTTCTATTGATTTGGACGTTTTTTCAAAAATTGTTCCACTCTTTCCCCTATCTTTGCAAAATCAAAGAAAAATATAATCCGTAGGTAATGCCACAATGCGTCGCACGTCGTCAGAACTTACGCCGCAGAGAGGCAGAACGCCACAACTATAAAACCTATCTCATCATGAAATCTCTTTCAATAATAAGTTCCGGAATAATATTGCTTGCGGTGATTATCCCTGCGGCAATATCAGCCAAGAAGGCGGATATCACATCCCCTTCAGGCAACATATCTGTGACCGTGGAAGACGGTCAGGAAGGCAATCTCCTGTTTTCAGTCTCTGCCAAAGGAAAGCAGCTTCTACTCCCTTCTAAAATCGGAATGGAATTTGAAGGCGCAAAGAAGATCCAAAAGATCAGGTCTTCAAAAGTGACCGGGAATATAAAGGAGGATGTAAATGCCCCTTTCTACCGCAATCCGAAATTCTCGACAACAAGCAACGAACTTACCCTTCGCCTCGAAGACGGCAACAGCGTTACATTCCGCGTGTTTGATGATGGTGTGGCTTACCGTTTTTCCACCGACGGGAAATCCGGAAATATTATAAATAATGAGACAGCCATATATAATGTGGCGGGCGATCCTATCATATATCTCCCCCACTCCACAAACCCGAAGAAACCGGAAGCTATGGCTTTCCAGAATTTCTATACGGTGACCCCGATGAGCAGCGCGTCGCCACTACTCGCGTTCCTCCCGGTGACTATAGATTATGACAACGGACTCAAGATGACTATGATGGAGTCCGACCTTGAGGCGTATCCGGGAATGTTTGTGGAAGCTGATTCAACCACCCGCTCTCTGAAAGGGGTTTTCGCAAAATTCCCCTCATCAACCGATTTTTATCCCTGGAGAAAGCAGGAATATGTGACCGGAACCGAGAACTATATAGCCACAAGCGAAGGGAAACGCAATTTCCCCTGGAGAATAATGGCTATCACCACCGACGACACTCAGATGCCTGTCAATAATCTCGTTTATGCCCTTGCGTCACCCTCCCGTGTGGATGACATCTCATGGATTAAACCCGGAATGTCGGCATGGGAATGGTGGAATGACTGGGGTCTCCGCCAAGTGCCGTTCAAGGCAGGCATCAACAACGAGACATATAAATATTTCATTGATTTTGCTGCTGATAACGGCATTGAATATGTGGTGCTCGACGAGGGATGGTATGACCCGAAGAGCGGCGACATGCTCACCACCATCCCCGGGATAGACCTCCCGATGCTGATAGACTATGCCGACAAGAAAGGCGTGGGGCTCTGGCTATGGACAGTGTTCAACGTGCTCGACAACCAACTCGAAGAGGCTTGCAAGAAATATAGCGACATGGGTATCAAGGGGTTCAAGGTTGACTTCCTCGACCGCGACGACCAGACCGGAGTGGAGATGACCTACAGAATCTGCGACGCGACAGCTAAAAACCACCTTATGCTCGACCTGCACGGGTTTTACAAACCTACGGGATTAAACCGCACATATCCCAATGTGGTGAACTTCGAGAGCGTGTTTGGCATGGAGGAGATGAAATGGAGCGACCCTTCCGTGGATATGCCTGAGTATGACGTGACTTTCCCGTATATACGTATGATGTGCGGTCCGGTGGATTTCACTCCCGGCGCGATGCGCAACGCCACCAGATCCGACTGGAAGGCTATGTATTCCAATCCTTTCAGCCAAGGCACACGTGCCCATCAGATTGCAAACTATATAGTGCATGACTCTCCCTTCACTATGCTCGCAGACAATCCCACGAGTTATATGGAGAATCAGGAATGCACTGACTTCATAACGGCAATTCCCACCGTCTTCGACGAAACAAAAGTAATCGGCGGCAAAATGGGAGAATATATTGTAACCTTAAGGCAAACAAATGATTGTTGGTTCGCAGGGGGTCAAACTGACTGGAATCCGCGCGACTATGAACTCGATTTCTCATTCCTTCCGTCGGCAAAAAAATTCAAGGTTACTATGCTAAAAGACGGAATGAATGCGGGGAAACAGGCGCAAGACTATGTGATCGAGACTTTCGAGGTAAATTCCGGCTCCAAGAAACTCATCCACATGGCGCCAGGCGGAGGATTCGCTCTCAGGATTGACCCCCTCTCTTCAAACTGATTTTGAATTTAAGAAATTATTAAGACCTGATTAATCTTGGTGAATCAGGATTAATCACAACTCACAACTCTTCACAATGAAGTTTTTCCTGACTTTTACACTACTTACAGCTTCGTGGGCCGCGTCCGCTCACGCGGACGTGGCATTCGACGCCCCTTCAGCTCTCAACCCCGTGATTCCGGGGTATTTCGCAGATCCTACCCTGAAGAAATTCGGTGACACTTTCTATGTCTATGCCACAACCGACGGAAGCGGTGCCGGATTCGGTCCCGCACAGCTCTGGCAGAGCAAGGATCTCCGCAACTGGACCCTCATGCCGATGAACTGGCCTGACAGCCACTGGATATGGGCGCCGGATGTAATGCAAAACTCTAACGACGGAAAATATTATTATATATATTGCCAGCCATGCCAGATTCATGTGGGATCGGCAGAGACTCCCCGCGGCCCGTGGAAAAACATTCTCGGGGAAAGCGAGGCTGTGCTTGTGCCCGACAGATTCGTAAAGAATGCAATAACCCTCGACGGGCAGACCTTCGTTGACGACGACGGGGCAATATATATGTATTGGGGAACATGGGGAATATATGACGGCTTCGGGTGCGGCGCCGGGAAACTCACCCCTGACATGAAAGGGTTTACCGAGACTCGCCTGATTCCTAACACTGAGGCAACAGATTTCTTCGAAGCCCCTTTCGTTCTGAAAAAAGACGGGAAATACTATTTCATGTATTCGTCAGGATCATGCCACGACCACACTTACCGCGTGCAGTATGCCACAAGCGACAAGCCGCTCGGTCCTTATAAATATGAAGGATGCATATTGGAAACCAACGATGACGGCACCATACATGGACCCGGCCACCACAGCGTGTTTCAGGAAGGGAAGGATTATTATATCGTATATCACCGTCATGACAACCCCCATTCCAACCGGGGGTTCCACCGTCAGGTCTGCATCGACAAGCTCGAATTTGATAAAGACGGAAAGATTCTTCCTGTGAAAGCGAGCCACGAGGGTGTGAATTTCAATATCAAGCCGTCAGTCTCTTCCATGAATCTCGCACTCGGCAAACCGGTGAAGGCATCCTCCTGTTACGACGGTAATTTCAAACCGGAATACGCCGTGGACGATAACAACGGCACCCTATGGCGTCCCGCCGGAATGGGTCAGGAATGGATAGAAATAGACCTCGGAGAGAATAAAAATATCCGCACGATATGGACCCAATGGGAATATGGCACCCAGTTCTATCAATACCTCATCGAGACATCGGCTGACGGTGAGAACTGGAACGTATTCGCCGACAAACGGGACAACCGTCTTGCCGGAAGTCCAATGGTAGATTTCGGCAACACTGATGCCCGCTACGTGCGCATAACTTCCACCGGTGGTGAGAAACGCGGGTTCAACGGGGCTATATGGAATATAAAGGTGTTCGACAAGATAGAAGACAGCTGTCCGCAGCAGTGGATCGGTCTGACCGGGCTTGACTGGGACGGCAGGGAATGGAAAAACTCCCGAGGCCAATTGGGCGGGGCTTTCCGGCTGGTGAAAGGACATGTAGATTCAAGGAGAATTGACGGCAAGGATGCAATAGTTCTCGCCCCAAACACCGAGCTCATATTTGAAAACGAACTCATAAACCCGAAACGTCCCCACACCCTATCCGCTCTCTCTTTCGACGGGAAGGAATGGAAACCGGCTCAGCTCCTTAAACCTGAATCTAACGGGAAACTGTCGATCAAAACCGGCAAAACCCCTCTCACGCTGACAAACCTACGCTACTATAATTGGGAACTGACCGACGCTGAAAAGGAATTTTACGCCATGAATCCCCTCCGCAGCGACGCTGTCGCCACCCGTGAGAACAAGGG
>JAIDJJ010000181.1 GCA_029052265.1 Muribaculaceae bacterium | reverse complement strand
TGCCAGTCCCAGAACACCGGATATCGTATTTTCAAGTTCAAAGTACGGTTTCATTTCTTCAGTATCAAAAGCGTACCTGGTATTTTTCAACTTGTCTGACCAAAAACTGTAATCCCAAGGTTGAAGTTGAAAATCGGCGCCTTCCGATGTTTTTGCAAATTCAAGCACCTCTGCCATTTCTTTTTTCATTGGCTCAGTGTAATTGTTGCGCAGTTCTTCAAGAAGGTGCATGACGTTGCCGATTGTTGCAGCCATTGTTCCCTGTAGCTGATATTCTGCAAAGTTTCTCTTTCCCATGAGATTTGCAATCTCAAGACGAACATTTGCAATCTCTTTCAATATTCGGGTGTTGTCGAACTTCCCTCCATTGTTTCTGGAATTATACAACCGATACAATCTCTCGCGAAGCTCTCTGTTTTCTGCATAGGTCATGAATGGAATGTAGGATGGGGCATATACAGTGAACAAGTATAGCTTGTCATCATCTTCTTTTCCCTCGTTTTTAAGAGCATCATGGGCTGCCTCTCTTGCCGCCATCTTTATGGATTCCGGAAGTCCTTTCGTATTTTCTTCTTTTACCCATATCCTTCTGTCAGGATTTGACATATCGTTGGTGACATTCTGGCTGAATTGTACGCAGAGATCTGACAATCGAGAATTAAGATTCCGGAATTTTTCGCGGTCTGCTCCTTCTAAATTTGCCCCGCTTTCTGAGAAGTTTCGATATGTTTCAGAAATAAGGCGCCGGTCTTCAGCAGAAAGGTCGTTCCGTTTCCCCATGTCATCATGTACAGATTTTATCCTCTCCCACAATTTGGTGTTTAATAATATGCTTGAACTATGTTCTGACAATATCGGGGTGACATTCGACATTATAGCCATTAAAGACGGTTCCCCAAGTGCGGCTTCAAGATTGCTCAAAGCCAGAACACTTTGGTTTAGTATAATTCCAGACCGGTCAAGGGCAACAATTGTATTTTCAAAAGTTGGCGCTTCTTGAGAGTCAGTGATGGCATCAATTTCATTATTGTGAATCCTAATACCTTCTATGATCGCCTCTTCATAGTCTTCGATAGATATTTTATCAAACGGAATTGTCTGATAAGAT
>JAIDJJ010000180.1 GCA_029052265.1 Muribaculaceae bacterium | reverse complement strand
CTGTAGAAGACAGCCAACTTGTAGGAGATTTAAAGAAAGCTTACGATGAACAGGCTGACTCAACTTCCCTCCCTTATCTCGGTTGGGAGAAGGTGTTTCAGGATCCCAAACTTCAGAGCCTGATACATCTTGCCCTTGCCAACAACAAGGATCTTAAAAACGCGAAACTCAATGTCGATATCGCCCGCGCTCAGCTCAAAGGAGCAAAACTGAGCTATTTCCCTGCGGTATCCATCTCCCCGAACGCCGGCACTTCCACCTACGGTGGCAACCAGATGGACTGGACCGACATGAAATGGAGCTATACGATTCCGTTGAGTGCATCATGGGAAATCGATGCGTTTGCAAAAATCCTCAACCGTAAGCGTGGTGCCCAGGTAAGCCTTGAAATGAGTCAGGACTATGAGCATGCCGTCCACTCACAGATCGTATGCAGCGTCGCATCCATATATTATTCACTTGTAATGCTCAATCAGCAACTTGACCTTACAAAGCGCACTTGCGAAATATGGGCTGAACAGGTGGAGACTATGGAACTGCTCAAAAACGCTGGCAGGACCAATGAAGCTGCCGTGGTGCAAAGCAGGGCAAACTTATACAACATCCAAAGTTCTGTGCCCACTCTGGAAGAGTCAATACATCAGTTGCAAAACACACTCTCCCTTCTTCTGAACACCTATCCGCAGAAATGGGAGATCACCTCACAACTTGACTTCTCCATACCTGAACAAGTGATCAACGGTATCCCCGTCTCCTACCTTGCCGTCCGTCCGGACGTCAGAGCGGCGGAAAGATCAATGGCGGCTGCTTACTACACTACCAACAGTGCCCGGGCGGCGTTCTATCCAAGCCTCGTCATATCCGCTCAGGGAGGTTTCACAAACCTCATCGGGTCTATGATTAAAAATCCCGGCGAATGGTTTCTTCAGCTTGCAGGACAACTCACCGCTCCAATTTTTTCCCGCGGTCAGAACATAGCGACACTCGAAGCTGCAAAAGCCCAGCAGGCTCAGGCTTTAAACAACTTTGAATACGCTGTGCTTTCTGCAAGTTCAGATGTAAGCAACGCCCTTGTAGCCTACAACAAGAATGTTGAAAAAAACAAATATCTTGAGCTTCAGGTAAACGAACTTGAGAAATCTGTAGACTACACCAACGCACTTTTCATGTACAACCAGTCTACCACCTACCTCGAAGTGCTGACGGCACGGTCAAGCCTTCTCAACGCCCAATTGGCTTGCATAGCAAATTGGCACGAGCGGGCTGCCGCCCTCATCTCCCTCTACCAGGCGGTAGGTGGCGGAAGATAATGTTAACCCTAAAACCTATAACTTATGGCAACAATCAGCAACCTTGCATTTGTGCATCCTGAGGCAAAAATTGCCGATGACGTGATCATTGAGCCCTTCGCTTACGTGGGTAAAGACGTAGTTATCGGCAAAGGATGTCATATACATCCTCACGCCAGCATTCTTACCGGCGCAATCATCGGTGAGAACAACGAGATATTTGAAGGTGCTGTAATTGCAGCGAATCCTCAAGATTTCCGATGGAAAGGCGAAATGTCTTATGTAGAAATCGGGAACAACAACAAGATCCGCGAGCAAGTCATCATCAATCGCAGTATTTTCAAAGACGGAAAGACAAAAATCGGCAACGACTCGTTTATCATGGCACAATCCCATATCGGACATGATTCCGAAATAGGAGACAAATGTGTGCTGGGCAATGCCGTCAAGATTGCCGGCGATGTCAAAATAGGGAATTTTTCCATTCTTTCCTCACACGCTCTTGTGCATGAAAAATGCCAGATAGGTGAATGGGTTCTCATCAAAGGCGGA
>JAIDJJ010000018.1 GCA_029052265.1 Muribaculaceae bacterium | reverse complement strand
GGAGCAGGCTCGGCAACAGGCTCCGGCGACTTGTTTATCGAAAGCAGCATGCCGTCTGCATCCACACCTATATAGGTGACAGCACCGGGTTTCAGTTGCATCAGATAACGTGCATCAGGATCGGGGATTCCATAGGGGCGCACCTTTACCGATTTGATCGTCCATACCTCAGCATCATCTTTGACCACATTGTCAGTGCCCATGTATTTTTTTGCATACTGATAATACGGACCTGCCTTTCTCACCTCCTTTTCCGCCGTGACCTCCACGTTTAAAGCCGTGATTGGAAGAGTGTAGATCAATCCGTATTCATTATGCTTTTCCGCAGTCAGGATTTTTGTCTGCTGAGCTGAAGCCGGGAACACCGACATCATGAGAAGAATGCCCGGCAGAATGTTTTTTAGTTTCATTTTCATTGTTTTGTCAATTGTGGGGAGATTCCCTGTTTATAATGGCACGGATCGCACGACCGCAACAGTTTGCGATGTCTGACGCCACAAGCCCATACTCTCCCGTTTCCTTTACCGCCATATCGCCGGCAAGTCCATGGACATATACTCCTATTGTGGCTGCATGCTCCGGACGGAAACCCTGCGCAAGAAATGCGGCGATAACACCTGTGAGCACATCGCCGGCTCCGGCGGTCGCCATCCCGGGATTACCGGTTGAATTGAAATATACTCGTCCGGTAGGTCGTACGGTTGCAGTGTAGTGACCTTTCAACACAATGATGATATTATAATATTTCGCCATTTCCACCGCTTTCCGCAGACGGGCTTCGGAATGTTCCTGCTCTCCGAACAGACGGTCAAACTCGCCTATGTGGGGAGTGATGATAGTCTGGGGGGGAAGCACGGACAAAAGCTGAGGACGCCGCGCGATACAATTCAATGCATCGGCATCAAGGATCAGAGGGGACTTGCAATTCTTAAGAAGGCTTTCAAGCGCGTCTGCCGTACGGTCGTTGGTCCCGATGCCGGGACCGATCGCCACTGCCTGATGGCTATGGTGAATGGTCATGTCGGAAATATAGTGCTCATTCCTGTCCGGCTCAAACATGGCTTCCGGAACGGCTGTCTGTACTATCTGCATGCCAAGACGGGCACTATGCACAGTCACAAGACCGGCACCGCTTTTAAGACACCCTTTGGCGGCAAGCACCGATGCCCCCATCATTCCTGTGCTGCCGGCAAGAAGGAGAACTGAACCATAGTCCCTTTTCCCTGTGAAATTACGCCGGGGTTTGAGCAACGGCCGCACATTTTTTGCCTCGACAAGAAGATAATCCGTAGGGATTTCCTTCATTTTTGCCTCATCAAGATCTATATCCAGAAGTTTCCATTCTCCTATTATATCTGCATTTTCTCCAAAAAAGAAAGAAAGGCGAGGCGTCTGAAAAGACAATGTCAGGTCGGCATGTACCATGTCCCTGGTGCTGACATTGGAATTCCATTCCCCAAACAACCCCGAGGGGATGTCTATGGATATCACATACGCGCCCGATTCATTGATATACCGGGCAAGCATCATGAACCCCCCTTGTAAAGGCTGCTTTAGCCCCGAGCCAAAGATTCCATCTACAAGAACATCATTTTCACTAAGATACGGTGGTTGAAAATCACGTTTCACTTCTGTAAAATCAATACCGTCCATAGTGATGAGCTTTTTACGCTCCTCATCACAGTCATGGCTGAGCTTCCCTACCACATTGAAGAGAAAAACCTCCACTTTTTTATATCCTTGTTCAAAAAGAATCCGAGCCACTGCAAGCGCGTCTCCCCCATTATTCCCGGGACCCGCCACAACCACAATCCGCTGTGTCGGAAGGAAGCGTGAGATGATTTCACATGCCACGGCATTCGCCGCCCGTTCCATAAGCTGAAGGGAATCTATATTT
>JAIDJJ010000179.1 GCA_029052265.1 Muribaculaceae bacterium | reverse complement strand
ACTCCGTACAATGATAGATTTCCATTTCTCCGCCACATGGGCGGATCCCGGACATCAGGAAATGCCCGAAGCATGGAAGACCCTCTCATTCGAAGAACTGAAGAATGCTGTCGGCAAGCATGTGTCCGAAACTCTTACAGCCCTCACTGCTGCCGGTGTAACACCGGAATGGGTGCAGATAGGAAATGAGACCACTCCGGGAATGATGCTTCCTACCGGATCCATAGAAAATCCCGTGCAACTGACAGAACTGAACAATGCCGGTTATGATGCCGTAAAATCAGTGTTGCCCGATGCGAAAGTGATCGTTCATCTTGACGGAGGCAATGACCAAAAAAGATACGACAGGATGTTTGATATCCTTGATGCCAACAGTGGCAAATATGATATGATAGGTATGTCGCTTTATCCCTATTGGGCTCAATTGGAAGGAGAGACCGGCGGCTGGCAGAAAGTGGCAGACGATTGCGAATCGAATATCAACCATTTAAAACAGAAGCATAATAAACCTGTTATTATCTGCGAAATCGGTATGCCATACAATGAAGGAGAGACATGCAGACAACTGATTTCCCGAATGATGGAAACTGATGTTGAAGGAATATTTTATTGGGAGCCGCAAGCCCCGAACGGATACAACGGCGGATATAGCCTCGGTTGTTTTGACAATGACGCCCCCACCGTCGCCCTCGATGCATTCATAACCAAATGACAATAATGACCAAAAATTCACTTTTATTTGTCATGGCTCTTTCGGGAGGCATGACTTTCAATGTTTTTGCCGACAGAAATGTCAATACCCTTAATGAAGGGTGGCAGTTTACAAAAGGAAGACCGGACTCCTCTACAAAATGGCAACAGGTAAGGGTGCCTCACGACTGGGCGATCTACGGTCCGTTTGATGTAGCCAACGACCTTCAGAAAGTAGCCGTGGAACAGAACGGAGAGACTGAGGAAACCCTAAAAACAGGCCGCACCGGAGGATTGCCCTTTATCGGAAAGGGCACATACAAGACCTCGTTTGAAGTGCCTGACACTGTTAACCGCAATATCACTCTTGTGTTTGACGGAGCCATGAGCAACGCTCATGTAAAAGTCAACGGAAAAGAGGTGGCGTACTGGCCCTACGGATATGACTCTTTCTATGCGGACGTGACCGATGCCGTTAAGCCCGGAGAAAACGAAATGGTTGTAGAGCTTGAAAACTTTGAACGCGCATCTCGCTGGTATCCCGGAGCCGGTCTTTACCGTAACGTGCATGTGGTCAATACCGACAGGGTGCATATCCCTGTATGGGGCACTTATGTGACCACTCCGGATGTGACCCGGGAAGAAGCTTCTGTAAAACTTGAAATGGAAATCGCAGGGACTTCCAAGGGGGAAAAAGTTGACGTGGTGACAGAGATTGTTTCTCCAGAAGGAAAAACCGTGGCAACGAATAAATCTCAATATGTGGCGCACGGACAAAAATTTTCACAAAATTTTATTGTCGCCAAGCCGGATTTGTGGAATACCGAAAACCCCGCGCTTTACACAGCCAAGACCAAGCTTTTTGTAGAAGGTAAAGAGGTGGATGAATACAACACCCGTTTCGGTATCCGGAAACTCGAATATATTCCGGAAAAAGGATTTTTCCTTAACGGCGAACCTACCAAATTCAAAGGTGTATGCAATCACCACGATCTTGGTCCCCTCGGTGCAGCCGTAAACAAATCGGCTCTCCGTCATCAGGTGGAAATCATGAAGGATATGGGCGTTAACGCAATCCGCACCGCACACAATATGCC
>JAIDJJ010000178.1 GCA_029052265.1 Muribaculaceae bacterium | reverse complement strand
CATCACGAAGGCAGGTTCGCAGCACTCATAGCACATGCCGGCATTTTTAATCTCGAGTCTCAATATCTTGAAACGGAAGAAATGTTCTTTGCAGATTTTGATCTCGGAGGCCCCTTCTGGGATAAAGACAATGCTATTGCCCAGCGCACATATGCTAACTCTCCTCATAGATTTGTAAACAATTGGACTGCCCCAATCCTTGTTACAGTAGGTGAACTTGATTACAGAATCCTTGCATCACAAGGCATGATGGCATTCAATGCTGCAAAAATGCATGGACTTGAGGCAGAAATGCTTGTATTCCCTAACGAAAACCATTGGATACTTCAACCTCAAAATGTGGTGCTTTGGCAACGCGTATTTTTCCGTTTCCTGGATAAATACCTGAAATAAACCAACCATTTACCGGTTAAAATATTATACCAAAATACCGATAAAAAAAATTAGAGTTTTATAAACTCCAATTATAAACATCAGCTTACAACTACTCTCCAATACGGTTGCGCCACATATGACGCAACCGTATTTTTATTCAGGCAACTCTTCTGTCAACAAAGACCGCAATAAATTCCATACCTATTTATAGGTATTTTGAATGATCGGAATATATTATAAAGCCAAGGTTAAACCAAAAAGAGTTAACTTTGCACCTAATTAAACGTATTGCATCATTCTAATAAGATCCAATAATCTGTCTTATAAGGCTGATGCTGCTTTTCCGATTTTACAAATGAGACTTTCTGATTTAAAACCCGGAGAAACCGGTGTCATTACCAAAATATTGGGTCACGGCGCTTTTCGCAAACGCGTTATGGAAATGGGATTTGTGAAAGGGCGTGAAGTGACAATGGTTTTAAACGCACCTTTACAAGATCCTGTAAAGTATAGCCTTATGGGCTATGAAGTATCCCTTCGCAAAGCGGAAGCTCAGCTAATTGAAACAGTTCCAATAGACGAATGGGAACAACGTATTGAAAGCAGACTTCACATCGATGTTGAAACCGGAGATTCTGACGGCATCCCTGTATCTAAAGACAAAATAATCAACATTGCACTTGTTGGGAATCCCAACTGTGGCAAGACGTCACTATTCAACATAGTTTCTGGAGCACATGAGCATGTAGGCAATTATGCCGGAGTTACCGTGGGAGCCAAGGCTGGAACCATGAAATACAAAGGATATTTGTTTAATGTGGTTGATCTTCCTGGCACATACTCTCTCTCTGCATATTCCCCGGAAGAATTATATGTCATGAGATACCTGCGCGAAGAAACGCCTGACGTTATTGTTAATGTGGTAGTGGCATCTAACCTTGAAAGAAATCTTTATCTCACATCAGAACTCATCGACATGAACAGGAGCATGGTAATTGCTCTGAACATGTATGATGAATTGGAAAAATCCAAATCTGTTCTTGAATATGAGCAACTCGGGAAAATGCTTGGAGTGCCTGTAATTCCGACAAAAGCGTATACTGGATGGGGAATAGATAATTTGCTTGACACCATTATTGAAGTATATGAGTTGAAGAGCCCTGACACACGACATATTCACATTAAAATGCGTCCGGAAGTGGAAGATGGCATACGGAAGCTTGTTGACAGTTTCAAAGAAGACCATTCATTGTCTCCTAAATTCTCTCCTCGCTATCTGGCTATCAAAATGCTTGAAAAGGATCCTGAAGTAGAACGGATGCTTAACGATTACAATAGCTACAACAAATGGTGCGAGATAAGAGACAAGGCAAACCTACGGATCGAAGAGACTCTCGGAGATGATGCAAATGCAATAATAGCATCTGAAAAATATGGTTTCATTCAAGGTGCGTTGGCAGAAACATTCCAGAATGGAGAAGACAAAACTGAAAAATCCACAAAAATTATTGACACATTCGTAACTAATAAACTTTTTGGATTTCCGATTTTCCTTCTCGTCATGTGGCTTATGTTCTGGACTACATTTCAGATAGGATCATACCCTATGGAATGGATCGAAATATTTGTAAGCTGGATCTCATCTAAAATAGGTGAATATATGGCAGACGGACCTTTTAAGAAC
>JAIDJJ010000177.1 GCA_029052265.1 Muribaculaceae bacterium | reverse complement strand
CTCTCATTGTATCGACAAATCCATTTCCCGCATGGAGACAGCCATCCTCGCGGCATTGGAGGAGACGCCACCTGAACTATATGCAGATATTGTCAAAAACGGCATTTATCTTGCCGGTGGAGGCGCGCTGCTGAAAGGTCTTGCCAAACGCCTTACTGATAAAATCAGAATCGAGTTCAAGATTGCGGAAGATCCATTACACGCTGTGGCAAAGGGCACTGGTGTCGCGCTTAAAAACATCAACCGATTCTCATTCTTGATACGATAAACTTTATCTTAAAATTTTTGTTAAGATAAAAGATATTTAATCGCTGCCTCCTTTCAGGGGGCGGCTTTTACACATAAACAGGTGAGAAATCTTTTGAACTTCATAATCCGGTATGGCACATGGTTCCTTTTCGTGTTCTATGTGCTTCTGAGTTTCGTGCTTCTTTTCAGTCACAATTCATATCATCACTCGGTTTATCTTAGTTCTGCCAACATAATTTCCAGTTCTGTCAACGGAACTGCATCCGAAATAACCGGATATTTTCATTTGAGGAGCATAAATGAAAGCCTTCAGGCGAGCAACGCAATGTTGGAAAACGAGGTTCTCAATCTACGGCACCAGCTCGCTGAATATCGGACACTGCTTTCGGACACTGCTAAAAATGAAAATTATGACACCCGTTTTGATTTCGTATCTGCCACTGTTATAAACAACAGCGTAAGGCACCCTCGAAACTATTTTTCAATCAACCGTGGAGCCGCGGATGGTATAAAAAGAGGTATGGGAGTTGTAGATCAAAACGGCATTATCGGAATAATTAACGTGACTGGAGAACATACTTCAAGGGTGATCTCTTTATTGAATGAGACACAACATTTCTCTGTCAAAATAAAAGGGACACAGTACATCGGCTCCCTCTCGTGGAAAGGAGGAGATCCATGTATCGCCTATGTTGAAGAAGTTCCCCGTCACGCGAAATTCCATGCCGGCGATACAATAGTTACAAGCGGGTTTTCAACCACATTCCCGGCTGAGATCCCTGTCGGTGTGGTTATGAATAGAGTAAAAGGCTCGGACGACAATTTTTTTGTTCTCAAAGTCAGGCTTTCTTCTGATTTCCGCGCACTGAGCACAGTACGCGTCATAAATGATGAATACAAGTCTGAAATTGATTCTCTCAGGAATTTTGATTATAATCCGGGCAAATGACGTGGATTTAGATAATGAATAAAGAAATAATTCAATTCGCCCTTTTATTTGTAGTGATCTTGCTTGCTCAAGTCCTTATATGCAATCACATTGCGATATTCAATGTGGCTGTGCCGATTATATTCATCTATTTCATAATTCGTCTTCCAATATCATTAGGCAAAGGTATTCTTTTCTCTCTTGCCTTTATAATGGGGTTATGTGTGGATATTTTTGCAGATACAATCGGGGTAAATGCCTTGGCTTGCACCCTGCTGGCTGCCATGAAACATCCTATTTTCTATGCATATGTCCCCAAAGATGACAAAACAAAATTTTTGACACCTTCAATTTCATCAATGGGTGTGGCTGTTTATTGCAAGTATCTTATTACTATGGTAGGATTATATTGCCTTATGGTATTCACAATTGAATATTTCAATTTTGCTGAAGTTAAAGAGATTGTAATTCTGGCCGCATCAAGTTGCCTGTTGACTTTCATAATGCTGCTCGCAATAGACAGCTTAATAATAAGAAAATCGTGAGAAAAGACTATAAGCTTGCAAAACGCAGGTATGTGATCGGAGGGTTTATCTGTCTTATAGTCTTCATCTATATCTTCCGGCTGTTTAGCCTTCAGGTTAGTGAGGACAAATATAAGGAGAACGCTGACAGCAATGCGTTTCTCCGCCGGGTGATCTATCCCGCTCGTGGACTTGTATATGACCGGGAAGAACGGTTGGTAGTATTCAATCAGCCGGCATATGATGTCATGATTATTCCCAAAGATGTCGGTGATTTCGACACTGTGTCCTTATGCAATGTGCTCAATCTGACCAAGGAGCAACTTTTGGAAAAATGGGCAGAGATGAAAAACCCAAAAAAGAATCCCGGTTATTCCGCCTACACTCCTCAAAAATTGATCTCTCATCTCTCTCAGGAAGATTATGGAAGGCTCCAGGAAAAACTTTATCTATTTCCCGGATTTTTCATACAGACAAGGACCGTAAGACAATACAACTATAAAGCAGCCTCAAACATCCTTGGGAACATCCGGGAAGTCTCAGCTGCAGACGTTGAAGCAGACAGATATTACCGTTCTGGTGATTATACCGGAGACCTTGGAGTAGAAAAAAGTTATGAAAAGCACCTGCGCGGAGTAAAGGGATTTGAAATCCTGATGAAAGATGCTTACGGAAGAATCAAAGGTAAATATGAAAACGGTAAACA
>JAIDJJ010000176.1 GCA_029052265.1 Muribaculaceae bacterium | reverse complement strand
ACTTCAGGTATGTCAGTAGGTGGCGACTCAAACTCGATGATACGGTTCTATTCAGAATCATGCAACGGTATAAAGTATGCCAACACAGTCCTTTCATATGTGGATCAGGTAGAAGGTCTGGCGGAAGATGTGAAGAACGAATACAAGGGACGTGCCTATTTCCACAGGGCATACAAGTATTATCACATGGTTCTTCTGTTTGGCGATATCCCATTGATCACAAAGATAATCGACAAGGCAAAACAGGATTATCAGTCCACTTCTAAGGAGGCTATCTTCAAAATGCTCGTTCATGATCTTGAATTTGCAGTAGAACATGTTCCGAATCAGAAAGATATGCCTTACTATGGTCCGGTTAATAAGGAAGCATGTATGCAGCTTCTTGTAAAATGCTATCTTACAGTCGGAGAGTTTGCAAAGGCTGAGGCTATGGCTTCTGACCTTATCAATAACCATGGTCTTGCCCTCATGCAGCAGCCATTTGGCGAATTTGTTCCTTCGGGAAATGCAGAGACATGGAATGTGGAAAGAAATGTGATGTGGGATCTTCACAGAGGACAGAACATTGCGATTTCATCAAACACAGAGACCATTCTTCCGATTCTCAACTACCATAATGAGAACTTCACTCAATATCTGACCATGCGCGCACTCGGAGTGCATTGGAGCAACGGCGATATCATGGATCCTTCCGGTATCGGCTCTCCGACCTACAACTGGTCGCGCGGAGACGGCGAATACAGCTCCGATCTTGACTGGCTCAGAGTGCTTGGGCGTGGTATCGGCTGCTTCAGAACTTCCTACCACTACAACAAGACAATCTGGAGCTATGATGGAGAAGTCGATACTCAGGATCTTCGTCATAACCGTGCAATCGGCAACTGGGTTGAAATGGAGGATATCAGATACAACAGAAAAAATTCTCCTTTCTATGGTAAAAACATGCAGCTTTATGCCACAGAAGATTATGTTGACGACAATGGTAACGTCACCATAGAGAAAGGAACCCTTCTTTGCCGCGACACAATCCGCAGCTGGTATCCTATCCCTCTGTACAAGATGTATATTCTTGATAAGGCAGCGGAAGAAAACTGGTGGGCAAATCAGTTCAACGGAGCCACTATGGGATCTGTACCTTCCAATGGTAATATGTATCTGTTCCGTCTTGCTGAGACTTATCTTCTCCGTGCGGAGGCAAAATTCTATCAGGGTAATGCTGCAGGTGCTGCACAGGATGTGAATGTGGTGCGTCAGCGTGCGAATGCCAAGAAAATGTTCAGCACGGTTACAATCGGCGATATCTGTGATGAACGCGCAAGGGAGCTTTATATGGAGGAATGGCGTCAGCCTGAATTGACACGTATTTCATGGTGTCTTGCCAGGAGCGGTCAGCCCGACGAATGGGGTAATACATATTCTCTCGACAACTGGGACAAACAGAGCGGCACAGACCTCCAAGGTGGTAGCTATTGGTTCCAGAGATGTGTGCGCTACAGTATCTTCAACCATGGTCCGATTCTGTCAAAGGTTGAATTGAACTATCAGGTAGACAAGCACAATCTTTTCTGGCCTGTGCCCAATTCGGTGATCACAGCCAACATCGGAGCAAAACTCCGTCAGAACTATGGATATGATGGTTATGATGCCAATGTCCCGATGTTTGAAGATTGGCAGGAAGCTGTTGCAAATGAGTAAAAAAGTATAAAGGCAGTAATAAGAAATTCCTCTTCATGTGTGAAGGGGAATTTCTTTATATATATATCTTGACATAAAATTACACTTTTTTGAATGATAAAACCCCTTATGGAAATTATATTTGTTATTAAATTTGCAAAGAAGATGCTCCTGAAAGAAGCATAGACTTCGATTAACGGAACAAACCCAATAATCATGAATCTCGATATAATGAAAAGTAATTTAAAATCTTTACCGATCGTTGTCGCGGCTGTGTCGATGAGCATTGCCGTTGACGCGGCTCCCAAACAACCGGATGCGCTTAAGGAGGCTTCCGATGTGAGGGGGATTATTTCCAAAGTAAATAATTACTGGCAGAAGAACAACAAGGCTGAGGTGAATCCTTTCTGGCACCATGCGGCGTATCACACCGGCAATATGGAGGCGTATCGTCTGACCGGCAATCAGGAATGGCTGGACTATACTCAACGCTGGGCTGAACACAATGAGTGGAAAGGCGCAAAAAGTGGTGACCGCAGTAAATGGAAATAC
>JAIDJJ010000175.1 GCA_029052265.1 Muribaculaceae bacterium | reverse complement strand
GTGTTAAGGGCTATCACCGGCAACAGACGCAAGCCTTTCGGAGGTGTGCAGCTCTTGTTGGTGGGAGATATATTCCAGCTGGAACCTGTGGTGACAAATGAGTCAAAGCCGATTCTTGCCAAGTATTATCCCGATTTCTTCTTTTTTAACGCCCGTGCTTATCAGGCTGCAAATTTAGTATCGGTGGAGTTGCGAAAGATTTATCGTCAGACAGATTCAAAATTTATAGGGTTGCTTGACCGGATAAGGGTTAACCGTGCGACTTATGATGATTTCATTGTTCTTAATTCAAGGATAAACGTTGCTACAGACACTTCTGATGTTGAATCGGGTAAGTTCGGTATAACATTAACTTCCCGAAGGGATGCTGCCTCGATGATAAACAATGAGAAAATGGAAGAATTGCCTGGAGACGAATTTGTATTTAAAGGAGAAATAAAAGATGAGTTTCCGGAAAAAATCTTGCCTACAGACCTCGATTTGGTTTTGAAGTAGGATGCACAGCTGATGCTTATCAGGAATGATCAGGAAAAATGGTGTGTCAACGGTACTATAGCTAGGATTCATGAAATTTCAGAAAATGAAATTAAAGTGGAGCTTGAAAACGGTAGGATAGAACCTGTCTGTAAGGAGGAGTGGCATAATATCAGCTATATATTCGATGAAAAAGAAAAGAAGGTAAAAGAGGAAGTGATAGGTACGTTCTCACAATACCCCCTTAAGGCAGCCTGGGCATTGACGATTCATAAAAGTCAAGGTCTGACATTTAATGATGTCACTATCGACATGTCTGGCGGCGCGTTTTCGGCAGGGCAGACTTATGTGGCATTGAGCCGTTGCAGAAGTCTTGAAGGTTTAAGATTTATCAATCCTTTACATAATGCCGACGTTATAGTGAGCCGTGGAGCGGCAGCATTCAGCCGGAATTTCAATAATGAAGAAGCAGTGGCAAGAGCCATGAATGAGGCAAAGGCATACTCACTTTCGTTAGAGGCAATGCAGCAGTTTTCAAAAGAACGTTTTGGCGAGGCAGTGGAGTCTTTGTGGGAAATTAACAATTTGACCGGCGTTTTGGCTAAAAAAAGTGTACGGCGGTTGATTGGAAAGTATCTTTCAGTGGTTTCACAGCTAAGAAAGGAATTGAAAAAGAAAAACAAGATTCTTGGAGGATTGTCGAAAGAATTTGCAGAATTGGGAGATATATGTCTGAATAAAACTTGCGACCGGCAGGCAGCATTAAAAAATTATACCAAAGCTTATGAACTCGACAAATCTAATTTAAAAGCCAGATTTGGAATGGCTGCCACCCTTATAGCGGAAGGAAAATTCCGTAAGGGAGGAAAAATTCTTGATGAGTTTATCAATGCGGGTAATACATACAGTTATGATGCTCACATATTAAAAGGAGATATGTTGGCAGAGAAAGGTGATTACGCGAATGCGGCGATAAACTACCATGCCGCTTTCAAAATTGATAATACGAGAAAGGATCCGGTCTACAAACTCATAGATATATATGACAAAGCGGGATTGGATTCTCTTGCGGATCAATACCGCTCATGGCTGGAAGAAATTGATTGAAATCTTCACAGTTTCAAAATCATTTCGAAAATCCGGCTAAATATTGAAAAGAAAAAAGTTTAAACGATTTCTATGCGAGAATTCAAAAATTTTATATAACTTTGCCGATGTATTGGTTCGGTCATGACGTTGTCATGCCGATTAAAAGGGAATCAGGTGAGAATCCTGAACAGACCCGCTGCTGTAAATCCTGAATACTTTCCGGAATACAAGCCACTGTCTCCCTGAGTTTGTCGCGCGCCTGTTGCGCAAGACAATTCTCAAAGATGGGAAGGCTCCGTAAAGGGGATAAGTCAGAAGACCTGCCTTTACAACATATTTTCATGGCTTTCGTGGATTAGAGCTCATGGGAAACAGGGATTTATAGTTGTAAATTCTTGCCCGTCAGATGTTTTTCTCCATGAAACCCGGCAAATTAATTCCGGAAGATGGAGAAATTTTTTTGTTTGGCAGCTTTTGCCGCTTTGTGTTTACCACCTGCTTTTTCGCAGAATATACCCCATAATTCAACCGATACAATCCTTAAGAATGTTTCAGGAGTTGATGCTGCCTACAATCTTCAAGAATTGAAAGTTGTAGGTAAATCCAGTGTGCAGAAACTTAAGGAGGGGGTATTCAATGTCTCAGCCATAGATATTAAACCTCTTGTCAACACATCTGCAACATTGGGAGATATAATTAATAGGACACCGGGAGTCAGGGTTAGAAGCGAGGGGGGGAAGGGATCAGATTTTGAACTTTCCTTAAACGGGATGTCAGGCAATTCAATCAGGTATTTTATAGACGGAGTGCCTCTTGAAACAAGGGGGACAGGCTTTGATATATCAAATTTTCCTACGAATCTGATAGACAGAATAGAGATTTATAAAGGGGTAGTCCCGGCATGGTTGGGTGCCGATGCGCTTGGAGGAGCAATAAATATTATTACAAACAATAAGAAAAAAAATTATCTTGATGCTTCAATAAGCGCCGGATCATATCACACTTATCAAGGCGATATCACCGGTCGTTACACAACTAATAATGGAATAATTTTTATTCCGACTGTCAGTGTCGGATACGCTAAAAATGATTATACTGTCAGGGGGGCTCGAGTATGGAGTGAGGAAGATGATGCTTATGTCTCTCGTGACATGAAGCGCTTCCATGACAAATATTTCTCTGCTCTTGCGCAAATTGAAATCGGTGTAGAAAACAAGTCCTGGGTAGATCAATTATACATTGGTGGCAGCTGGTCAAAAGTTAAGAAAGATCTCCAGACCGGAGCAGTCCAGACTGTGGTGTATGGTATGGCTGAACGCCATACCGACGATTGGAGTCTACAACTGCGATACATGAAGCGCAATTTGTTTACTGATGGCCTGACATTGAACTTTAATGCCTCATATACCCACGATAATACATGTACAATCGACACAGCATACCGAAAGTATAGTTGGGATGGAAGTTGGATACCTACCAATAGAAATGAAATATCCGGAAATGCAAGAATGATGCGCCATTATGAGCGCCCGCTTACAATAATAAGAACAAATCTGGATTACAAACTTGCATATTGGCATTCTTTGAACTTTAATTTCTTGTTGTCTGCAAACGGCAATCATCGATATGACACATACGACGTGTCATACGAGCCGACAACTGACTATTTTACGAAGATTTTGCTCGGATTGACATATTCCCAGAATCTTTTTGACGGCAAAATGAATAATACAGTTTTTTTGAAGGATTATATCAATTATGTCAGTATCGAACAGAAAGATGACTATTGGATCACTGGTGCGCTTGACATGCCTAAATCGACAACTAAGCAAAATTTGGGATATGGAATAGGCAGCCGTTACACCTTTTTTGATAAGTTTTCATTGAAAGCTTCTTACGAACATACGGTGAGGCTTCCTCTTGCAAGGGAATTGTTAGGTAATGGTACAACAGTCTATCCAAATCTTAGACTTCGACCGGAGAAAAGTCATAATTTCAATATCGGTGTTTATGGGACTATTCCTGTTGGAGAAGAGGGCAATATCACTTATGAGGGGGATGCCTTTTATAGAAAGGTGACTGACTATATTCAAGCCAAGATCTCAGAAGCTGAAGGGATGATGCAATATGACAATGTTTCAAATGTCACCATGAGCGGATGCGAAGGGCAGATAGCCTATAATCATAGCTCATGGCTTTCTCTGACCGGAAATATCAGTTATCAACTTGCCCGAGATATGAATAAGTTGAAAAGTGATGGGAAACCGTCTGCCACTTATAAAAATAAAGTTCCTAACAAACCATGGTTATATAGTAATGTAGACCTGACTCTTAATTTTGATAATGTATTCCTTAAAAATGATGGTCTAAGGTTTAATTATCTTTATCAGTATGTACATTGGTTTTTTCTAACTTGGGAAGGTTATGGGTGGCTTGAGACAAAATCAAAAATCCCCACTCAAAATATGCATTCTGCATCCTTGACATATAGTTGGAAAAATGATACATATAACCTGACTCTTGAATGTAACAATATCTTTGATTCTCCAT
>JAIDJJ010000174.1 GCA_029052265.1 Muribaculaceae bacterium | reverse complement strand
TAATAAGAACCTGGAATGTTAAACATCTGCAACGATCCCATATCCGATCACGAGATTCTTGGACGCACTATAACCGAGACATCTTATATAAATAAAAGTGGTAAGATTAAAGATAAATTGATGTATCCTCGGCTAAGGGAAGATCAGGAACCGGCACGTAAGGGTTTGTTAACAAATAAAATTTCTGTTACCCGTATGTGTCGGGCGTTAGAAAACGGTGAAGTCTCTTGGCAACCACATATATCTGTGGCAGAAAGTTTTCTGAATAATTCAAACAATGTGTTCAGAGGTTTCGCACTGATAAAGTTAGTTGATGTAAGAAATCTTGGCTTGATAATTGTGCCTGATGGTCATGAGAAAAATCCGTATCATGCCCATATTATAATTCCGGAATACGATGTTAAGCTTGACGAGTCTACGAACCACGATTCTACATTAAAAATACAGGATATTATGCCGGCTAAATATGTGGCGGCACTTGATCGTTTGAGATTGGCCATGATTGAGAAGGGTATTGCAATTCTAAAACCTGCAAACGGTTATTCTATCTCATATCCAAATTATCCAACGCCCTGTTACGCATGCCATAAGTTATAAATTCCGTAGGAATTTAACTTATTTTCGCGTCCTCAGCGTCTCCGCGTGAGTACACTTCCAAGTCCGATACAGACCAATAGATTTAACTTGTGTCAATTGAGGGGATTTAAGCTAATTAATTTCAGAATAAGAATCTAACCATCCTGCATTCTATTACCTTTGCTGCGTGAATCGAAAGCATGCCCCTAAATGCAGATTCCGATCTGTATTGCGAGGTTAAACGGACAACGTATATCGTCCGGCTTCTCTTTCCACCGATTTTCTACTTTTGCCTGTTCTCCTCCGGACTTAGACTAAAACCATCCCGGCGGCTTGGTCCCCATGGCAACTGACGAATATCGTAGAACATTGACTTCCTGACAAACCGTTCTGCGAATCATGAAGGGTATTCCGATAATCCGCTTTAGGCATTCTCCCTGCCCCGCACTCTCCTGTGCGGTCGCTGTCGGGCACGTAAAAAATTAGTGTGGCATACACATGTATGTGCTGCCGGATCCGGAATACCAATGGTGTGATGAACCACAACGACAGGTGAAGCGTCGGCCTAAAATCGAATGTGAGGTCGGGGCGTGAGTGATGCCTGTGACTCCCGGCGACTGATCCTCGCCCTGAGTCCTGAAAAGATGAGGTTCCCTAGCGCACGTCGGACGCCCGGCGGGGACGAGCTTTCCCCGTGGCTATTCCTTATAAGTGCTCATAGACAATCTGATGATGTCCTTGGCTCCCCGCAACGGCATACATCCTATGCCACTGGGCGTTTCGTACCCGGCTCAAACGACTCTCAAGGTCGATTTGCCAACGAATTTAGGCGGTGAAGATGCATCTGACAGATTGATAGTCACTAAGGCATACTGTAAGAAGGACACTGGTATCGAGACCTTTCATCCGGCGAAGACCCAATATGCATCGCATCTTCCCACGTTGCTTCGACTGGCTATCCCGCAATGGCAGGTCAGATTCATGAGCCTAAAACTCTTGTCCGTGCGAGGTCATAAATTTCAGGCCTCCCGATACAGAACGGGGTGATTTCTCATACGGCAAACCCGCTCGCGTGTCCGCAAAACACGTTGTTCCAAGGCTGTCGTGATGCCATCGCCATACATTAAATCTCTGTAATTCTTCTTTCTCGGACTCCGGTTGAGATTTAAGTGTTTAAACTGTTAGCTTATGTTGGAATAATACAAATTTTATACATAAATAACATTTTAAACATCACTGGATCAACCATTAAATGAGTTTGCGAAACATAAATTACCATAAAAAGGGAGCTGACTGCCTAATCCGCAGTCAGCTCCTTTTTTTACGTTTGGCTGATATGGTTTGTGCTATGCCACAGAAAAGAGATCAAATTATATATCGTCACTCCCGGCGGAAATGATCGGTTTGATTTTGTCGGCAGTCATCTTGGCAATCTGGGAAATCATATCCAGGCTGATTCCCTGACGAGCCATCGCCCGTATCAGCTTTGCCTC
>JAIDJJ010000173.1 GCA_029052265.1 Muribaculaceae bacterium | reverse complement strand
GTCATGACTATGACTTGTCATGACAGCCTTTTCTGTTTGACGTAAATACACACTGCATGATTCCTTTTGTTCATCTTCACGTTCATTCTCAATATAGTCTGCTTGACGGCAAAGCCTCTATTCCGGAACTCGTTGACAAGGCAATTGCTGACGGAATGCGAGGCATAGCACTCACTGACCATGGCAACATGTTTGGTATAAAAGAATTTTACAATTACGTATGTAAAAAAAATTCCGGTAAATCGGACGAAGAAAAATTCAAGCCGATTCTGGGATGTGAGATGTATGTCGCCCGAGAAAAAATGACTGATCGCAAAGATAAGAGTGACAATGGTTATCATCTTATTGTCCTTGCCAAAAACAGCAAAGGTTACCATAATCTTATAAAACTGGTCAGCAAAGCATGGACTGATGGGTATTATTACAAACCAAGAACTGACAGGGAGCAGCTCGCTTTGCACCATGAAGGCTTGATAGTATGTTCCGCTTGTCTTGGTGGAGAAGTGCCACAATTCATCATCCATGACGATCTTCAGGCTGCAGAAGAAAGGATATTATGGTATAAACAGACATTTGGTGACGACTATTATTTGGAGCTGCAGCGTCATGAGACGTTTAAGGAAAATTCAAACCGTGAAATTTTCCCTGTTCAAGAGAAAGTAAATAAGGTACTTTTGGAAATGGCGAAGAAACACAATATAAAAGTGATCGCCACCAATGATGTGCATTTTACATTTGAAGATGATGCAGAAGCTCATGACCGGTTGATCTGTGTGTCGATGCAGAAAAAATTTAGCGAACCCCGTCTCCATTATACTAAACAGGAATGGTTGAAATCTACTGAAGAGATGAACCGCATCTTTTCAGACATACCTGACGCTCTACAAAACACTCAGGAAATCGTAGATAAAATAGAATTTTATTCAATTGACCATGGACCGATAATGCCGAATTTTGCCATACCTGAAGAATTTGGCACAGAGGAAGAGTATCGTAAAAAATTTTCAGAAGAAGATCTTTTCAACGAATTTACTCGTGACGAAAACGGCAATGTGGTATTGTCGCAAGAAGAAGCGGAGAAAAAGATAAAACGTCTTGGAGGATATGACAAACTTTACAGAATAAAGTTTGAGGCGGATTATCTTGAAAAATTAACATGGGAAGGTGCTAAGGAGAGATATGGTGATCCATTGACAGATGATGTTAAGGAACGTCTTAAATTTGAACTATACATTATGAAGACAATGGGATTCCCGGGGTACTTCCTTATTGTGCAAGACTTCATTAATGTGGCTAAAAAGCAGCTTGGCGTGAGTGTCGGTCCCGGACGCGGGTCGGCTGCCGGCAGCGCGGCGGCATACTGTCTTGGCATAACTCAGATCGACCCTATAAAATATGATCTGCTTTTCGAGCGTTTCTTGAATCCTGACCGTATTTCCCTTCCTGATATTGATGTCGACTTTGATGATGACGGGAGATATGTGGTTTTGAAATATGTGACAGAAAAGTATGGTGCAGAGAAGGTCGCTCATATCATTACTTATCAGACCATGGCAACTAAATCCGCCATCAAGGATGTTGCCAAGGTTATGGAGCTTCCTCTTGCCGAATCAAACCGCCTTGCCAAACTTGTGCCGGACCGGCTTCCGGAGGTAAATGGCAAGTCTCCTAAAATCAACTTTAAGAACTGTCTTGCATATTGCAAGGAATTTGAGGCGGAAACGCATAATGACAATCCTGTTGTAAGGGAGGTGATGAAGTATGCCGGTCAGCTGGAAGGCAATGTCCGCGGCACCGGTATACATGCCTGTGGCGTTATAATCGGGAGAGATGACATTACTGATTGGGTGCCGATAAACATGGCGACTGATGCAGACGGAACTAAGGTTATATCCACTCAATATGAAGGAAGTGTCATAGAAGAGACCGGTCTTATAAAAATGGATTTTCTCGGGCTTAAAACTCTTTCAATCATAAAAGAGGCTATTGCCAATATCAAACATACAAGAGGAATTGATCTTGATATCGAACACATCCCTCTTGATGATGCGCCGACTTTCAAATTGTATTGTGATGGCAGAACCACCTCCACTTTCCAGTTTGAATCTGCGGGTATGCAAAATTCATTGCGTGAACTGCAGCCGTCAAAATTCGAAGATCTTATAGCGATGAACGCTCTGTATCGTCCCGGTCCGATGGATTACATTCCCTCTTTTATTAAGCGCAAGCATGGAGAAGAGCCTATATCATATGATATACCAATTATGGAAAAATATCTTCAGGAAACCTACGGTATAACGGTATATCAGGAACAGGTCATGCTTCTGTCGCGTCTGCTTTCTAATTTTACAAGAGGCGAAAGCGATATGCTAAGGAAAGCTATGGGTAAGAAGCAGATCGACAAGATGGCAAAGCTGAAGGTAAAGTTCATGGATGAGGGTCAAAAGAACGGCCATAAGGCGGAGGTGCTTGAAAAGATATGGGCGGATTGGGAAAAATTCGCGTCATACGCTTTCAATAAGAGCCATGCCACTTGTTACACATGGGTAGCCTATCAGACCGCATATCTTAAAGCCAACTATCCGGCAGAATACATGGCGGGTGTGCTTAGCCGTAATCTTGGCGCTGCAGATAAATTGAAAAAGATAATGGACGAATGTATCCGTATGGGTATAGA
>JAIDJJ010000172.1 GCA_029052265.1 Muribaculaceae bacterium | reverse complement strand
ACGCTTCTGTCATCTTTTCGTAATGTTTTGAAGCTTTGATGGGTTGTTTATCCATCTAAAACCACTCTTCATTATTCAAAACCGTCTCGAAAATCTGACGAAATCTTGAAAAATAAAAAAGTTTAAACAACTTCATTAAAAAGGATTTTTTACCTGCCGGGCAAATATATCCTTTCGCGATTAGTTAATAAAAAAATGTTCAATTACCTATATTTACCATGAAACGACTTGAATTTATTCTTTATCTCGTTATCTCGGGAATATTTATATGTCTTGAGACATGGGGAAATACCACTCCGGTGAGAACCGGTCATCTGTTTGACGCTCCTGAAGTTACAATGAGCGATTATACAGATTTTTGCCGTGATAAGGAGGGGTATCTATGGATCGGAACGGAAAGAGGTCTTATAAGATTTGACGGTGCCGGGTATGATATATATCGCCATGAGGAACAGGAAAGCGGCTCCTTGTCTGACAACCGTATCCTTGATTTACTCTATGATTCAAAAGGTCGGCTTTGGGTTGGCACAGCCAACGGTCTGAACCTTTATGACCGGGCTTCAGATTCATTTCAACTCATAAGGATACCAGGAAAAGATTTTAATGGATATATCATTGGAGTGGATGAGCAGGTCGACGGTACAATCACGTTTGTATTGTCGGGAGTGGGTTTATATGTGATTGACGATAAGAAGGTGAATGAAATGAATGCTGTCAGGTATATGCCACAGCTTCTAATGGAGAAAGAATTTAATTCCCTTAAATGTGCACGCGATGGAAAAATGTATGTAGGCGACCATTTCGGATCTGTGCATGTCATATTTCCAAATGGAAATGAAAAGGTCATTCCGGTAGGCAATTCCTATATAAATGGAATTGCCTTAGAGGAAGATGGCAATCTTATCATCTCTCTTCTTAATAACTTGTATAGGCTCGACACCAAGACCCTGAAGATTGAAAATTTACAAAATTGGGGGGGGTAATAAATTAAATATCAGTAAGATGTCAAGTGATGTCATAGGCGGTGATATTTATGTGGGCACTTATGGAGAGGGAGTGTGGCGCATAAGCCCTGCCGATACTGTGGTCAAGCCATGTAAAGATTTCTATTCTCCTTTTATGGATATGGGAAGTGCTGAGGTGTCGGCAATCTATGGAGGGGGTGAGGAGAATCTGTGGCTTGGTTGCAACTATAAAGGGATAATGATGATCCCGTCACAGCGAATCCCATTTGTGTATAGGCGTATGTCGAAATACCTCCCGGGATTTGTAGGAGGCATTTCTGCATTGGCATCATCAGGCAACAATTTGCTCGCGGCAATAGGGAAAGACAAAATTTGCATTATTTCAGAAAACGGGGAATTAATAAAATCATATAATCTTCCGGAAGGCGGGACGGCTACTGACATTGAGCCATTAGGTGCCGATAAATTGCTTGTCGGGGTTAGAAATCAGGGGGTATGGCAATTGTCGTTGATTGACGGAAGATGGTCGCGTGTGGTAGATGTGGCGGGAGATTGTCCGTCTATATCTTTGAATTTGTGCAATAAAGAAGATCTCTTTATAGGCGCTCACGGCATAGGGATCATGTCCTACAATATGGTATCGGGAGAAAAGAAATGGCTTGATGTAGATCCGGAAGGAGACCGCCTTACCAATACTTATGCCAATGAGATGGTGAAGAGCGATGATGATAAATTGTGGATAGGGCTTTATGGCGGTGTTGCATGCTATGATTTAAAGGGGGATTCACTTTTGGAAATCAATCAGGATCCATTCTTATCTGGCTCCACCTATACTTTTGCACCTCTCGGGGGAGGAAGAATGCTTGCCGCTACAAGCCATGGACTTATAGAGGTGCATCCCGCCAAGGGAGTGACAGCTAAATACACTACTATCGACGGACTTACCGATAATGATGTAAGATCGATCACGATTGATAAAAACGGGGGAAGGTGGATAGGGACAATGGGTGGATTGTCTTATCAGGATCCTGAGACGCAAACCATCTTTGCCTATCGCGGCAATTATGGATTGGTGGAAAATTCATTCCGACTGTCGGTGATACCTATGCCGGACGGAAAAATATATTTTTCAAACGATCAGGGCATCACAGGGTTTATTCCGGAAGATGTATCTTCTCCACAATTCAAGTCAGACGTGAAAATCTCGGCATTATATCTTAATGGCGTTAGAGTGGCTCCCGAGACTAAGGCGGGGCGCCGGATGGTGATTGAAGGCGACCCTATGGAGCCGACGGTTGTCAATTTACCGTATTCCGACAATGCGTTAAGTTTGCGTCTGAGCACTATGGATTTTCGTGATGCTGCAAATATTGTCTATCGGTGGAGAATGGCAGATGTGGGCGAAGAATGGATAGAGACTCGTCCCGGGGAAAATGTGATCTATCTCCCTTATCTTGAACCCGGCTCGCATGTTTTGCAGATACAGGCTAAAGAAAACAAAGAGCTGTCTCCGGTCACGGAGATGAAAATAAGGATTTCTCCTCCATGGTATCTTTCCACATGGGCGAAACTGTTTTATCTGCTTGTGCTTGCCACTCTTCTTGTATTGGGATGGCTTGTAATGCAGAAGAAAAAAGAGGAAAAAATCAACGATGCCAAAATTAAATTTTTCATAGATGTCTCTCACGACATACGTTCTCCGATCACCCTTATTCTCAGTCCGTTGGAATCATTGTTGAAGCTGCCGTTTGATGAGGATGTCAAACGGCAGCTTAAAACGATGCAGCGTAATGGACAAAGAATCCTTAGTCTTGTGAATCAATTGCTTGATATACGGAAGCTTGATAAGGGGAAGATGCGGTTGTCTTGCCGTAAGACCGATGTCAATTCTTTTGTAGGGGAATTGGTGGACATGTTTATTCCTCAGGCGGCGGAATGCGGGCTTACTCTTGACTTTGAGCCGAAATCAGAACTCAATAATATTTGGATCGATCGCGATAATATTGATAAAGTGCTTGTAAACCTTATCTCAAATGCGATAAAATATACGCCGAAAGGGGGGTCCATAAAGGTTGAGACTGAAAAGATGACTGATGAAAAGTTGGGAGAATGTGTCAGGATCAGTGTCATCGACACAGGAATCGGTCTTGACAGTAAAATGGAAGCGAAAATTTTTGAACGATTCTATAGGGTAAGAGAGAGTCATGCCCCGGCGACTCCGGGATTTGGAATCGGGCTTGACCTGTGCCGACGTCTGGCTGAACTTCATCATGGTTCAATTTCCGGAAAAAACCGCAGGGATGGTGTGAAAGGAAGTGTATTTTCTATCCGTATCCCTATAGATGAAAGTTTTTACAGTGCCGAAGAATTTCAGATTTCTTACCGCTCGGAAGAAGTTAAGGAGGAAGAGGCAAACAAACATCTCAATATGCCGGAATTGGGCGTCGGTGGAGATCCCGAAAGATTGTCAAGGAAAAAATCAATGATTTCAAAAACGGTTCTTATTGTCGACGATCATGAAGAACTGCGTAATTATCTCTGCTACCAGCTGGGATCGTCATATAAAATGATAGGTGCAAAAGACGGGGAGGAAGCTTTGAAAATTATAATGGACAATACTCCCGATATCATCGTCAGCGATGTGATGATGCCTGGTATGGACGGTCTGGAACTTCTGAAAAGGGTGAAGAGCAACTCCACCACCCATCATGTCCCGGTGATTCTTTTGAGCTCGAGGAATGAACTCGCGGACCGCATGAAGGGGTGGGATAAAGGAGCCGACGGCTATCTTGGTAAACCTTTTAATATTGAGGAGCTTGAAGTGGTTATAGACACACTCATCGAAAACAGATTGAGGGTTAAAGGCAAGTTCACCGGTGTGCGTGAGGTAGAGGAGAAGATCAGTGTCCCAAAGGTGAAAGGGAATGATGAAAAGCTGCTTGAAAAGATTATAAAGGTGATTGAAGACAACATTGATGATTCCGAATTCAATGTGGAGAAACTTTCTATTGAGGTTGGTATGAGCCGGGCGCATCTGCATAGAAAGATGAAAGAGAAAATGGGATTGAACCCAAGTGATTTTATCCGCAATATCAGGCTGCGCAGGGCTTGTGAACTGCTTCGGAAACCTGACATTGAAGTCACCCAGATAGCTTATCTTGTAGGCTACACCTCACAGCCGCATTTCTCGACCGCCTTCAAGAAATTTACAGGTTATACACCTTCTGAATACCGTAATAAATGCCAGACGGATTCCATGCCCGACACTTCAGACACATAAAAAGGTGTCGGAATATGGATTTCAAAAATTCATTTAGATAGAAAAATAAACACCCGTGGTCACAATCTTTCCACGGGTGTTTATTGTCCTATAATCTTGGTAATGGTGTGTTATTGGTTTCGGATGCAAGGCGACTCTGTGCCGAATAGATATTCCGGCTGATACCCTCCGCAGTCAACCACGATCTTTTCAAAAACGATACCCGGATCGAGTGGCTTAAGATATAGATACATAGCGCCATCATTGTCAGGATCTGGCAGCGGAAGTCTGACAATCTTTTCTACAACCCTGCGTGCTACTGTGGGATAAAACACGGAATAGATATTATCGGGATGTTCGTTAAGGTCACTATTGAAATTTATTTCCTGTTCCCCGGCGCCTTTGAACCCCACTACATACCTGTGTCCCTCCTTGCGAGAGAATGCCAATGTGGATTTGACCACAATATGCACGTCAACACTGTCTTTCTTTTCGGGTATGGTTATTTTGTATTCCACTGTCGCCCCTTCGGGTGAAGACGTATAAGGGGTGACAGCTATTCCCCCAAGAGTTCTTCCCATATCCTTAAGGAGCTTCCATTCGAGATTCTCCGAAGGTGATGAAACTTTGTAGAAGTGAGGAGCCTCGATGACAACCATTCCGTCTTTTCCGGTGTGTTGGAATCCTCCTGACAGTCCGTCGGTGTCAGGCACCCTGGAAACTTCCGGCATTTTGTCCGCCGGGAAATCGTCGTTCCATCCGGTGTAGCCTATATGTTTCTGAATCATCATCCCGTTCCATTTTCCACCTGCAATATAATTGTTGTAATCGTACATAAGAAGAGAATCACGTTCAAAACATTTTTCCACCCTGTCTGCCCAGATGTTTGCCTCCGGAAGATTTGCCTCCGATTCCCGGCGGTTCATTGCCTGTGAAAAATACATATCATAAAGGTTAGACATCAGTTGCACAGGAAACAGGATAAGTTCACGATATGGGTCTTTATATTCATCCGGAAGCGAGATAAACTGACGGAGCGCCTCGGCTTCGAGTCTTGAAAAATCTCCAGCCACTTTTCCCCATTCCCCCGTGTGGAGATTATATGTGTCGCAGTCAAGAAGTTCGGGAGTGACCCTGCCATTATATTTGCATAATAGATTGAATATTCGGGCTGCCTCTTCCGCCTGATCAGGCCCAAGTTGTTGCTCAAAAAAATTCCGGGTATGGAGGTGGAGGTTTTCACTGTCGAACTCCTCAGGATTCCAAGCCATGTCAAGGAAAAGCGTTATAGGATATTCCATAGGTTTAAGATCGCCGACATTCAGAATCCACATACGGTCTACGCCATAATCATATGTAAGGCGCATCTGTTCCCACATATTTTGTATTGGGGTGCAGTTCAATGTCTTGCTGTTGCGAGGAGCCCCCACATAGTCCACATGGTAATACATTCCCCATCCTCCGGGGTGTTTGCGTTCCTGTTCATCGGGAAGACGCCTGACATTTCCCCAGTTGTCGTCGCAAAGAAGTAGAGTCACATCGTCGGGCACACGCATTCCGGCGTCATAATAGTCAAGCACCTCCTTATATAGAGCCCATACCTGCGGTGTCTGTTTCGGGTCACGTCCTGTCTCTTTGCGGATTATGTTTCTCTGATTTCTGATGATTTGCTTCAGAAGCTTCACATCTGCATCCGCACTCATTGCCTCGTCGCCGTCACCTCGCATTCCGATAGTCACCACATCCTCTGTGCCTTTCATCCTTTTGATACCTTCGGAGAAAAATTTATCGAGAGTTGCACGGTTGGAAGTATAGTTCCATGCTCCGTAATCTTTCCTTTTGCGTGCCCATTCCTGATGATTTCTTGCCATCGGTTCATGATGAGAAGTGCCGATTATGATTCCGGTTTTATCCGCAAGCGCGCTGTTTTCCGGGTCATCGGCATAGAATGCCCATGCCCACATTGCAGGCCAAAGGAAATTCCCTCTTAGCCTGAGAATAAGTTCATACACTCTTGCATAGAAACGGTGGTCGCCATAATCTGTGCCATAAGTGTTTTTGACCCATTTCATAAGACATGGTCCCTCGTCGTTAAGGAATATGCCACGGTATTTCACTGCAGGTTCGCCTGCGGTATAAGTGCCCTTATCAATATAAAGCTGTTTGTGCTTGACGGGTGGCACATCTGCCCAATCATACCAGGGGGATACACCTATCTGCTCGGAGAGCTCATATAGACCGTATATGGTGCCTCTTCTGTCGCTGCCGGCAATCACGAGAGCCTCGTCTATTCCCGGAAACGGATTGATGACAGTGGTGAGAAGGTATTTTTCCCTTTTCCCTTCGATATCGGAAGCCGATAGTTTTCCATTTTTTATCAAACCGGAGATCAGAGGAGTGCCGAAAGTGCCTGCGATGATTGGAAATTTACGGGTATGGATAGAATCGTTGACAGAAATAACAGGCGCTGACACACCGCATACCCGTTTGAAATCTTGGGAAACATTGGAGGCAGCGATCCATACCCCTTCGTTATCAGCCGGATCAAGAATCAAAGTGCCCGGATGGCTTATGCCATTATCAAGAAAAATAAGGGGAAATCTCCCTTCTTCCGGAGATTCTGAAACTATCCCCGGATGATCAAGTGCCATTACAGGGTTTGCCATCAGTTGGAGAATGACACACACGAGAATAATTGAAATCGTTTTAATTTTCATAACCTTTTCAATTGGCAGATGATAAGGTATTGCTATTTGTCTGAATAACCGGAAGCATCATTCCGTCCGGATCATAGCGGAGAGTGTCTACACATACGGATCGCCTTCCGATAGCGCCTTTGTGACCATCTGTTTCAAGCACAGCGTTATGATAAAATAAATACCATCCGCCGTTGAATTCGATAATTCCCGGATGAATCGTGAAACTGTTTTCAGCCGGACCTGTCAGCTCTCCGCGGGGAGTCCACGGTCCTTCAATAGAGGGGGAGGTTGCATACGAAATGGTTTCCGTTCCATTCCCGATTGAGGCGTATGTGAGATAATACATCCCGTCTTTCTTATGCAACCAGGGACCTTCTACGTATTTGGGCAAGTCTATCACCCGGATTTCCCCGTCAATACCTGTCATATCCGGGGTTAGTTTCGCCATAAAACATGTGCCGTTGCCCCAGAATATCCAAGCATTGTCACCGTCAATCAGCACGGTTGGATCTATGTCGTTCCACCATCCCCGGGCACCATTATCAGTCATGTTGTCGCTGACCAATGGTTTTCCGATGGCATCTTTAAATTGCCCTGTCGGAGAATCTGCGACCGCGACACCAATGGCTTTCCCTGGCCAGGGTTCGCCTGCCTGCACGGTTGTGAAATAATAAAACTTACCGTTCTTTTCCACCACTTGAGATGCCCATGCCTCGCCTGCAGCCCATTTGAAATCTGCCGGGCTGAGCACTGCTCCATGGTCTGTCCAGGTCTTCATGTCGTCGGTTGAATAGCAAAGCCATTCTGTGATGTTGAATTCCTTACCCCCGGAGGCAGTATCCTGACCTTCATAATATTCATCATGTCCGACATAGAGATACAGCCGTCCGTCGTGTACCATCGGAGCCGGATCTGCAGTGAATTTATCTCTGATAAGGGGATTTCCGTTGTAGACAAAAGTCTTCAATGAATCTGTGGAGCTATCGTTGTCAGCAGTTTTTTTTGCACCTCCGCCACATGCACCGAGAATCAGGACGCAGCTGAAAGCCATAGGAAAAAATTTTTTCATGAAATATTATTATTGTGGTTCGATAATTCTGAAATTTCACTAAGATATTCTCATGATCGATTCCCGATTGAGCATATCGAAGTCCGACGACGTCCATATCGCAAAATTAAAGAAAAAAAGTGAAGGAAAGATTCATGTATGTATTTCAGTTTTTATGATGCTACCGATTTGAATTGATAGGATACGAAGGGATATGAAAGGTATCCGTTTAAATACGTCTGTATTACATAGATGAGGGTGGGAGGGTCAAATATTAAGTAATTTTGTAAATGAAAAACTAATCTAACTTCCGTTAAACAATGTCTGTACAAAAACTCATAAAAGGGATAGCTTGTATGTCTTTTGCCGGCTTTGTGCCGGGATTTGCAGAAGCAGAAGCCGTAGTGCCTCCCGCCACTCAAATGGAATGTGAAACCTCCGGATTCTGCAATCCGGTGATATGGGCGGATGTGCCTGATCCGGATGTGATACGTGTAGGCGACTGTTTCTATATGGTGAGCACCACCATGCATCTTATGCCCGGGTGTCCGGTGATGCGGTCGCGCGATCTCGTAAACTGGGAAACCATAAGCTATGTTTTCGATAAACTTGAAGACACCTCCCGCTACAATCTTGAGGGGGGCACTGTATATGGGAAAGGGCAGTGGGCTACATCCATCCGTTATCGTGACGGACGTTTCTATGTATTGTTTTCTCCCAACGACGAGCCATATAAATCATATATATATACCACTGATAATCCGGCAGGGGAGTGGACTCTTCTGTGCCGAACAAATCATTTTCATGATTCTTCCCTACTGCTTGATGACGACGGCAGGGTATTTGTGTTCAGTGGCGGAGGCGATATCCATCTCACGGAACTCAAACCGGATCTGACGGGAATACTTGAAGGTGGCATAGACAAGGTGGTGATACATCCCGACAGCACCGAGACGGGACTTCATGAAGGCAGCCGTGTGATAAAACATAATGGTAAATACTATGCATTTGTGATTTCATGGCGTGCGGGCAAGCCGCGCCGTCAGCTTTGCTATAGGGCTGACAACATTGAGGGCCCTTATGAAAAGTGTGTTGTGCTCGAATCCGAGTTCGGGGGCTTCCCATACGTGGGGCAGGGATGCCTTGTCGACGATCCGGAAGGGAACTGGTGGGGGATGATTTTTCAGGACCGTGGAGGAGTGGGGCGTGTGCTCACATTGAACCCCTGCACGTGGAA
>JAIDJJ010000171.1 GCA_029052265.1 Muribaculaceae bacterium | reverse complement strand
TATGATTTTTATGAACAAAAGATTTCCTTCTAATCATATGACATCATCTCCATCAACTTTCATAAGCGAAAGTTGATAATTAATTAAAAGATTCATGAAACTACATTATTATGTTTGGATTGCCGGAATGATGCTGCTCTCGGCTTGCGGATCAGAAGAATCGTTGGGTAGTCTCGAATTCGGAACGGTCGATGTTGTCGGCTATTGAAAAATTTTTAAGAAGTCCATGCAGTATTTCGGGTAATTCAGTATCTATATATTGTGAACCATAATCTGCATATCGATAACCACGAACTCATAGAGGGGTGCAAAGCTGGTGATAAAGAGTCGTTAAACTTCTTTTACATCCGTTTTGCACCACGCATGTTGAGTGTGATCCGCTGCTATATCCCCAATCCTAAAGATGCGGAAGACATTCTTCACGACGGTTTTATCGTGGCGCTGACGCGCCTCGGTTCCCTCCGTGATCCCGAGCGTATTGAATATTGGCTTGCCACTATAATGAAGAATCTTTCCCTTCAGTTCCTGCACACACAGGATGTGGCTCAGATGCTTCATGATCTTCCGGAAATAGAAGACACTCCGGAATTAGAGAGCGTCATCGATCTGGATGTGCTTGAGTCTTTGATAAAGAAATTGCCCGAAGGGTATCAGAAAGTTTTCCGGCTTGCCGTGCTTGAAAATAAATCGCATAAGGAGATAGCAAAACTTCTCGGTATAGCACCCAACTCATCATCCTCACAACTTTTCCACGCGAAACTTATGCTGCGTAGGCTTATAGTGGAATATAGAAAACAGGCGGGTGTTTTTTCTTTGCTGCTCATAGCCGCCACAGCCGGATGGATATTTTGGAGAAACCACAATTCCGGTCAAGATAAGTCATTGGAACTGCTTTCAGAGAAGGAGGAAAACAGGGAATACCGAACTTTGGATCCTGACACAATATCAGCAAATCAAGGCAATGGCAATCCTCTTCTTGCCTCTACTACAATTTCTAACGGCAATATAAACGGTCTGTCGGCTACTGTTGCTATTTCAAATGTCAATGCTCAGGCAGTGACGACAAATAATAGTGTTGAAGATCAGGAATTACCGACGGAATCAGTCCGTATAGTAACCGATTCCATCTCAGATAATATTGACGGACCGGTTTCGGAGGATAGATTGATAGCGTCTGACAGAAAAGAGCCGGTTGCCGGAGATACTCTTATATATATAGGAGACGATGTGAAATACGCATATCTTGACGATGACATCATAAGAAAATTCAGACGGGAAGAATGGTCGGTAGGAATTGGCTTGAATCCGGGATTATTGAGTTTCGATAATATCGGAGGTACAGGTGATGATTTCAGTTGCGATAATCCGGGAGACGGTATCTATCAGCCGGATCCCGACGATAAGCAGGAACAGACACATCTGCCGACGCGTTTTTCAACCGGTTATCAGAATTATAAGAATGTAGGTCATCATAACTATCTCCCTATATCTTTCTCGCTAAATGTAAATAAATCCTTCACCAAAAATTTGAGTGTGGAAAGTGGGTTGACCTACACGTATCTTCATTCCACATTCGAGACTTCGCGAGCCAGGAGCCATTGCCATTGGCATTATATAGGGATACCGTTGAAATTGAATTTTAAGACATACACCTTTGACAGGTTCAGACTGTACGCTTCAATTGGAGGCGAGGTGGATATTCCCGTATATTCGGGAGCGGATGTCGATGCGGTTTCTTCTTCTCCCGATTTAATGTCAGGAAAGTTTGATTCATCTGTGGTATGGTCGCTGTCTGCAAGTTATGGTGTGTCGTTCCGGTTGTCACGTCGGGTAGAGATTTTCCTTGAGCCAACGTTGCAGTATCATTTCGATCATGATTTTGATGTGCATAATTCATGTCCAGACAACCCGTTGGGATTCTCCTTGACGCTAGGTTTCCGGTTTTATTTTTAGAAACCCCATGCAGTATTTCGGGTATTTCTTTATCCTAATAATAGAATATTGAATTTAGAATGACGAAAATGAAACTAAAAAA
>JAIDJJ010000170.1 GCA_029052265.1 Muribaculaceae bacterium | reverse complement strand
TTATTAGACAAGACAGGGACGGATTCGTTCTCGACTGAATTCAATCTGACCCCGCCCCCTGCGGGAGCATCCCTGCCATCCGTCACTGCGGCACAAAGAGCCGAAAACGACCGCAGGATGCATGAGGAGGATTCTATACGAAACGCATATTCTTCCACATTCGCTACGCCGGAACAGGCTGCGGCAATTGCCCGCCGTCTCAACGTAGATGCCTCTTCCCTTGAAACGATACTGGTTAATTCCCGCGGTAATCATGCCAGACTCGTTGAGTGTCTTGAAGGGTTTGAAGGGAATAAAAGAGAGCGCGCGATAAATCTTCTTCTCAATGTTTCTGAGAAGGATTGCCGCGATATTCCGGTTGAAGTGATCGTGGATCACGTCAACAACACATGCGCCAACACAAAAGGAATCCCTGAAGATTTCTTCAATCAATATGTGCTTAATCCACGCGTTGAAAACGAATGGCTCACTACTTGGAGGGAAGGACTCTCAAAAGCATTTTCTAAAAATCTTGAAGATGAATTCAAGGCTAATCCGGAGAAACTTGTCGAATGGGTGGCGGTCAACATCACTCCGGCAGATGATGAAAATCCCCAAAATCTCAGGATGAGTCCTGAAGGCGTATGGAAAACACGTCGCGCAGATGCTCTTTCCCGCAACATATTCTTTGTTGCCGCTGCAAGAGCTCTCGGACTTCCGGCACGTATTGATCCGGTGACGTCAAGCACTCAATATGCCGACAAATCGTTGAATTGGATAAATGCTGATTTCTCAAAATATACAGAGAAAACTCCCGTAAAGACTGACCTTTATACGCCTAAAGGGAAACTTTCCCTCACATTCAGTCCTGAAGGATACATAATTGACCCAAAATATTACTCACAATTCTCAATCTCAAGAATTGTGAACGGTGTGCCACGGCAATTGGAATTTACGGAAGGAGCCACCTGGTCTGAGATATTCCAGTCTCCGGTGGAATTGGAATCAGGACAATATATGCTTACCAGCGGTCAGCGGCTTGCCGACGGAGGGGTGCTGGCACGCAGCGAGGTATTCGTCATTCCTGAAAACGGGACTGTGACTGTCCCTCTGACAATTCGCCAGGATGATTCAGAATTGTCTGTAATAGGTTCGCTGAATGCTGAAAACATTTATCACGATCTTTCAACAAATAGCGACAAGAGCATTCTTTCCACCACCGGAAGAGGCTATTATGTGGTCGGACTCCTTTCCCCGAATCATGAGCCTTCCGCTCATGCACTCAACGACATGGCGGCAGTAAAAGACCAGTTGGAAAAGTCCGGAAAGAAAATCATGCTGCTATTCGAAAATGAAGGGAAAGCCGCAAGATTCGACATAAGTCTGTTTAAGAATCTTCCTGACAATGTGGTATTCGGCATTGACAACAATGGAGTAAGCCGAAATGAACTGATCGAATCACTGCATCTGACAGATGCTTCGGATCCTATTTTCGTGGTTGCCGACACATTCAATCGGGTGGTATGGGTATCAACAGGCTACACAATCGGCATGGGAGAGAAGCTACTTTCGATACTTTCCCGTCTAAAAGACTGACGATCTCCCTGCAAATACTGAATTATAAAAACATAGGGAAATGCCTAAAAAGCATTTCCCTATGTTTTTATATACACAACCTTAACCGGTTCGCGGAGCAGTTGCGTGCAAAAGCGCAGCTTTTGTTAATCACACAATCAATCAGATTGAATCAGATGCAGAGGAAGCTGTCTGCCCCACGGAATCTGACCCGGCTCCCGATGACTGATTCCCTCCGGGTGTCGGATCTTTAAACACTTTTGAAAGATACTTCTCATTGATGGTCTGCATAAGTTCCCAGAAATTAGGAACGAAAAGCGTACCTACCAAAGCATTCATCGCCATACCGAACACTACAGCCGTGCCAAGCTCTATACGACTGTTGGCACCCGCACCCGTGGCAAACATCATCGGCATCACACCGAATACGAAAGCAAGAGCCGTCATCATGATGGGACGGAAACGAATCACTCCGGCATCATGTGCCGATTTTCTAATGGTCTGCCCGCTCTTCCTGAAATCCATTGCATACTCCACAATAAGAATCGCATTCTTAGCCGACATACCCAACAGCAATATCAATCCGATCTGGGTATAGATACTGATACTCTGATTCATGAAAACACATCCCAACACCGTTCCCAACACAGCTATAGGCATACTCAACACTACAGCAATCGGGTCTGTCCAACTTTCATACTGAGCAGAAAGCACCAGAATAGTCATCACAATCGCGAAAATAAACACAAAGTTAATTGTTGTCCCTGCCTGGGTTTCCTGATATGCGATGCCACTCCATGCATAAGAATATGTGGTGCCCAATGCGTCGCGCACCACTTCTTCCATAGCCTGAATGCCTTCGGAAGAACTGACCCCGCCTGCCACTGACGCCGTAAGCGATGCAGACTCATACATGTTGTATCTTGAAACGCTTGGAGCACCCATAACCGGGCTAAACGTAGCGAATGTGCTGAAAGGAACCATATCGCCATCTGAATTTTTCACAGAAAGCTTCATCAGATCCTCTATTTTGTCGCGGCTCTCTCCATTCGCCTGCATTGTAACCTGATATGTTCTTCCAAACTCTACGAAATCATTCACATAACTACCTCCGAGATAGGCAGCCATCGCATCATACACATCTTCCACCATCACACCTTGAAGCTTTATCCTGTCACGATCGATATTGATCTGATATTGAGGTACTGTACCTTGATACAGGGATGTCACTTCCTTGATACGGGGATCCTTTTCAGCGCGTGCCATAACCTCATCAAGGGCTTTTTCCGTCTGTGATGTGCCAAGACTGTTGATGTCAAGAAGCATCATCTGCAATCCGGAGGATTCTCCCAATCCCTGAATAGAGGGGGGATTTACAGAAAAAATCTTCGCTTCCTGAAATTTTGATGATATCTCATTTACTTTGGCGATAACATTGGTGACAGATCCTGCCTTGCCCCTTTTGTCCCATGGTTCAAGGATGACGCTGAGGGATCCCATATTTGAAGAAGCCCCTCCACCCATCATGGAAAAACCTGATATGCTCATCACATCCTTTACATATGGAATTTTCTTTATTTCAGCCGACAATGCATCCACCACCTTTTCCGTACGTTCAAGCGATGCCCCTGTCGGCAGTTCCACTGAAGTCATGAAATACCCCATGTCTTCTTCAGGCAAATAGCTGGTAGGCCATTTCACAAAGCCCCAGAATGCCACGACTGCAATAACAAGGTATATGCCTAACGATATGACCGGATGCTTTAACATTGCCGTAATACTCCGGTCATACAGGTGCTCGGTTTTTCCATATCCTTTGTTAAACCATTTGTATATAAAAAATTTGGCAGGTTTACGGGGAGTAAGGAACAGGGCACACAGTGCAGGGGTCAATGTGAGGGCATTAAATCCTGAGAAAGCTGTCGAAACCGCTATTGTCAAGGCAAACTGTTTATATAACTCTCCGGTGATACCGCTCACAAATGCTGTCGGGATAAATACCGAAAGCAAGACCAAAACTTCTCCGATCACCGGACCCTGCAATTCCCGCATCGCTTTCTCCGCAGCCTCCCGCCGGCTGAGAGTGCCCTCATCTACGAGACGCGAACAATCTTCCACCACCACTATGGCGTCATCCACAACTATGGCTATGGCAAGCACCAGACCGAAAAGGGTAAGCGTATTAAGAGAGAATCCCATTATCTTCATCACCGCAAATGTGGCAATCAGCGAGACCGGGATCGTGATCATCGGAATAATCACCGCTCTCCAGTTCTGTAGGAAAATAAGGATGACAGCCATTACTATCAATGAGGTAATGACAAAAGTGGAAAGGACATCATCTATCGAAGCATTGACATAATCCGTAGAATTAAGCACGACTGTATAGTGA
>JAIDJJ010000017.1 GCA_029052265.1 Muribaculaceae bacterium | reverse complement strand
ATCATGCTGTCCGCCGGAGAGGATGATATAAAAGGTGCGGCAGAGACAGAGATAATAAGAAACAGAGAAGCAATAATTGTGACGGCAATTTTTTTTCTGCGGTTTATGGCGTATCCTAATAAAAGGATGCCGGTTATCCATAAAATGACAATAGGAAGTGTGGCTTGGAAGTCAATGGTATAATTGCCGAAGGAAGATAATTTGTCGATTATATATATGAAAAATTCATACCCCTTATCAATTATAAATGCCAACAATTTTATATCAACGCCAAATGTGACTGCTACAGTGTATGTCAAAGCAATTGTCATATAAATAGGCAGAAGTGGCAATAGAATAAGGTTTGCAGGCAGGAAAAGAAGAGGTATTCTTTTAAAATAGAAGGAAACCAGAACCCATGTTCCCATTGTTGCCACCAACGACACAATGATTGCAGATGCGGCAGCATGCATTTTGGGGTGAGAGTGGCGATTTATCGGATTGAGTTGAGCCGCAAATAAAAGTATACATCCCACACTCATAAAGCTTAATTGCATGCCGATATCATATATGGCTGCCGGATCGAGAAGAATAATTACAAAAGAGGATGCAAGCAAAGCATTTCCGGCATTTCTACGGCGTTGAAATGATATTGATATGACAACAAATGTCGCCATCATGCATGCCCTGAAAGTGGAAGGCGCCAGTCCTGTAAAAAAAGCGAAGATCCATATCCCCGCGACAGCGATCCAATAACGAGGTATATTCCATCCGACCAATGCAAGCGGAAACAATATGGTCATAAGTATACCCATTATAATAGCAACATGCATTCCACTTAATGCCAATATGTGCGCCACTCCGGCATTGCTGAAAGAATCTTTGATATCCTGATGAATATAAGATTTGTCGCCTAAAAGTAATGCGGTAAGGAAATCTGCGGTCTGTCGGTCGATTGAAGATTTGTCAAGAGAAATCACAATGCGATCTCTCCATGAAGAAGAACGGGAGTATATGGAATTGTGATGACTTTTTATCCGGATGTTATCAGATTTGGCTTCTGAATGGTACAAATATCCACCTCTTTTCATTCTGTCGGCATATCCTTCATTGCGATAATTAGGATCATCAGAAATTGTGGAAAAAAATCCTTTAAATATAATAATGTCACCACGCTTGGTTGAAAACCCGTCAGTCCCGAGTAATATTTTCATATTATGGCACTGTCGGATTTTCCCTGATTTGTCAATAAGATTGATTA
>JAIDJJ010000169.1 GCA_029052265.1 Muribaculaceae bacterium | reverse complement strand
GATGTGGGTTTTGTAGTCGATCCGGATGTAGACCGTCTGGCGATTGTGATGGAAAATGGCGAAATGTTTGTTGAGGAATATACACTTGTGGCGGTGGCTGATTATGTACTTTCAAAGACCCCCGGAAACACGGTGTCAAATCTAAGCAGCTCACGAGCATTGCGCGATGTGACAGAGAAACACGGTTGCAGTTATTCGGCAGCGGCGGTCGGAGAGGTGAATGTAGTCACCCGCATGAAGGAGACGGAAGCTGTTATCGGAGGTGAAGGTAACGGCGGTGTTATCTATCCGGAACTTCATTATGGCAGGGATGCCTTGGTTGGTGTGGCTCTGTTTTTGACACTTCTTGCAAATGAAGGTAAGAAAGTATCTGAGCTCAAGGCAGGTTATCCGCAGTATGCTATTGCAAAAAACAAGATAGAGCTTACCCCGGACATAGATGTCGACGGTATTCTTGAAGCAGTCAAGGAAAAATTTTCAAATGAGAAAATCACTGATATCGACGGAGTAAAGATCGATTTTCCGGATAGCTGGGTACATCTCAGAAAATCCAATACAGAACCGATCATCCGCATCTACAGTGAAGCGGAGACTATGGACAAGGCGAATCAGCTTGCAGAAGAGATAAAAAGGATAATATCCACATTATAATTTGGTGTTTATAGGTTTTGCCGTGTTTGCGGCAAAACCTATAAACATAATTTCCTGAATAATATTTTCCACCGTATCTACCTTTAAAAACTTAAAGAAATGCTTAAGAAGTTTTTTATGAGCGCGCTTTCCTCTTTTATCGGTGCCTGGATTGCGCTGGTTTTGTTTGGCGTTGTAGTGGTGCTTGTGTGTGTTGGCGTGGTTGCCAAACTTGGAGTCTCCTCTTCATCCGCTGAATCAGTTTCAAAAGGCAGCGTGCTCTCAATAGAGTTAAGTGGTGTGATTCAGGAAAGGGAGACGCCACTTGATATAGACTATATATCATTAGTGACAAGAGATTCTCCAAAACCCAAGACACTGTCATCGCTAACAATGGCGGTGCGCGAAGCAAAGGTCAACAAGAATATATCAGCCATATATCTCAAATGCGGAATGGTTTCCGCAGCGCCGGCAACTTTGAATGCACTTCGGGATGTATTGAATGATTTTAGAGAAAGCGGGAAAAAGATTGTGGCGTATGCCGACACCTATACTAACGGTTCATATTTTGTCGCTTCTGTTGCAGACAGTGTGTTTCTTAACCCTGCCGGCTCGCTTATGATTCAAGGTATCGGTGGCACATCTTTGTATTATAAGAATCTTCTTGACAAACTCGGGGTTGAGATGCAGGTGGTGAAGGTCGGCACGTATAAGTCGGCGGTAGAACCATACATTATGAATGAGATGAGCACCCCTGCCCGTGCGCAGCTTGACACATTGTATGGCAATATATGGAAATTCATACGCACCGGGATAGCCAAAGAGAGAAAGAAAGTGACTGCATCTTCGATAGATTCTTTGGTAAGCAAGGATTTTGTATTCATATCGCCTGCCGAAGATGATGTTGAAAACGGTCTTGTGGACCGTCTTGTATACGAGCGCAGCATGGATGGCATAATCGCCGGCATGTTGGGAAAAGAGGAAAAGAAGCTCAATTTTGTGTCTGTTCAGACATTGCTTTCACAGACAACCTGGGGTCAGGCATATACATCGAAAGATCAGGTTGCTGTGGTCTATGCCACAGGGGAGATAGTGGACGGAGGTGGTGCAGGCACCATCAATTATCAGAAGCTTGTCCCGACAATAATCAAACTTGCAGATAACGACAAGGTAAAAGGTATGGTTTTGCGTGTCAACTCTCCGGGAGGAGCAGTGTTCGGAAGCAAACAGATAGCTGACGCGCTCGATTATTTTCAGTCTAAAGGGAAGTCTCTTGCCGTATCGATGGGAGACTATGCTGCTTCAGGCGGGTATTGGATTTCTTGTTGCTCCGACAAAATATTTGCGGATCCTCTTACCATTACCGGCTCGATAGGCATTTTCGGTCTCATCCCGAATGTGTCGGGACTTGCAGAAAAAATAGGTGTTACCCCGCAGACAGTATCCACCAATCCTGAGGCAGATTTCCCGGCATTCTATAAACCGATGGATGAAAAACAGTATGCTGTCATGCAACATTATATTGAAAGAGGGTATGACGAATTTATAAAGCGGGTTTCGGATGGGAGGAAAATGGATGAGGCAAAAGTAAGACAGATCGGGGAAGGCAGGGTGTGGGACGCCCAGAAAGCCAAAGAGATAGGTCTTGTTGACGAGTTGGGCAGCCTCCAGGACGCTTTGGAGTGGGTGGCTGAAAAAGAGGAACTTGGAGAAAAATGGTCAGTGGCTGTATATCCGTCAGTAGAGTCGTCAATCTGGGAGATGATTCCCGAACTCGCTGATATTAAGCTCAATAATACATTTATGAAGGCTTTGTCAGGAAAATATGACGAAATCGCAGTGAAGTGCGTGATTGATATGCTTAGACAGAAGCCTCTGCAGGCACGTATGCCTTATATCGAAGTCAGGATGGATAATGCTATGTCCGTTAACTGAGAAATGATATTCTTTCCCTAACCATAATGAATAAAAAATGCGGTGAAAACAACAAAGGATAAAATAGTGGTGGCATTGCTCACCCCCTTGTCGTGGCTATATGGCTTTGTAACTTGGGTTCGGAACTGGATGTTTGATTCCAAAATCCTTAAGGAGGAAGAGTTTGATATCCCCGTTATATGTGTGGGCAATATAACGGTTGGTGGCACCGGAAAAACACCGCATGTGGAATATATCGTCGGCAATCTTGCCTCGGAGCTGGAGATTGCTGTGTTAAGCAGGGGATATAAGAGAAAAACAAAAGGATTCGTGCTTGCCAACTCAAAAAGCACTCCGGATATCATAGGCGATGAGCCTTTTCAGATTTATCAGAAGTTTGGGATGAAAGTTCATGTAGCTGTTTGTGAGAACCGCCGTAATGGCATAAAGGAGCTTATGCGTTTATATCCCGGACTTCAGATGATAGTGCTTGATGATGCCTTCCAGCACCGGTGGGTGAAACCTAAGGTGTCTGTGCTTCTGACCGATTATAGCCGCCCGTTCTATAACGACAAGTTATTGCCTTTAGGACGTCTGAGGGAAAGTTCGGTTCAAGTCAACAGGGCAGATATCGTCATAGTCACCAAATGTCCGGAAGACCTGATGCCGATTCAGTTCAGGATTGTCACAAAAGAACTGGATCTCATGACTTATCAGAAATTGTTTTTTTCACGCTATGAATATGGTCAGCTTCGCCCGGTGTTTGCAGACGATGCCCCATATCAGGCATCGTTGGGGACATTCACATCCAATGATTCGGGACTATTGCTCACCGGAATAGCTC
>JAIDJJ010000168.1 GCA_029052265.1 Muribaculaceae bacterium | reverse complement strand
CATCTACATTGACTCGGACGCCAAAAACACTGCAAAGATAATGAAAATTAGCCTATTACACAAACTTTAATCATCTTTTTATTCAAAAAAATTCTTAAATGATCCCAACCAATACGCACAAAACGCCACTCTCTTTTATCAAAATCATCCCAAAATCCAATATTTCCACATCCGCGCAGCCCCATAAAGAGTTTTTAACTATTTATTTTTTGACAAAATTCTTAAAATATGTTACTTTTGCACACTTTTAAGATTTGTGCGCATCACAACGCACCTTAAAACCAAATTCAGTTAACACATATGCATAACAAAATATACCTCTTCGATTCGACAGAAAACCACGAGGATCTCCTGCCGCTAAGCTTCACAAGACCGATTTCCGATTTCAGGGTCGGCATACGCACAATCCGTGAAAAGTGGGAAAGCCTGCTCCCGGGATCTTACAGATACCTCCCCGTGGAATACCTCAGGGAAAAATTCGGCAAAACACCTGACCCGGAGGAAAACGTCACACTGATCGCAGGATCTCTCCTACCCGACCCATATATTATTAATGAGATTAAATCCCTGTCATCAGGCGAAGCGCTCACAGACGGCGGCGAACCAATTGCATTCAAAGGGAGATACGCCGATTTCACCTGCCAAAATTTCACCGCAAAGCCGGCAAGCCAACAGGCAAGGAGGATCAAACATGTTTTTGACATATTCCTAAAAAACCCAGAAGAAATACACAACGACTTTTTTCACATCACAGAAAACCGCAATTCCCTCCCGCTTTCTGACACAAACAGGATAATCGGCGATTTTGAAGATCCGGACGGAAGACAATTACTGTTCATCGAAGAGGGCGCCACGGTTGAAGGCGCAACCATAAACTTAAAAGAAGGCCCTGTATATATCGGAAAGGATGCAGAAATAATGGAAGGGAGCTCAGTCAGAGGTCCGTTGGCGCTTTGCCAAAATGCAAAGATAAGAATGAACTCCAAGATCTACGGGGGATGCACATTCGGACCACATTGCAAGGTTGGTGGAGAAATCGACAATTCCGTCCTTTTCGGATTCAGCAACAAGGCACACGACGGATACCTCGGTAATGCGGCAATAGGAGAATGGTGCAACATCGGCGCGGGAGTAAACGCATCCAACTTAAAGAACGATTATTCAAAAATCAGGATATGGAATTACCGCACCCATACGTTCATGCGCACAGACCTTCAATTTTGCGGTCCCATCATAGGGGACCACACCAAAATCGGAGTCAACTGCATGCTCAACACCGCAACAGTGCTTGGCGTGGGAGTCAACCTCCATGGCGCAGGATTCCCCAGACCTTTCGTACCGAGCTTTAGCGAAGGAAGCCCTTCGGGCGGCTTCAGCAATGTGTTGATGAAAAAATTCCTACAGATTGCAGAAAGAGTATTAGACAGACGGGACATCCCGCTCGGCGATTCCGACCGCAGGATTTATGAAAAAATTTATGAAGTAGCATCCAAATTCAAAGGATAAGAAATCATCTAAATTTTCAACCTAAAGCATCCCGGCGGGATGCTTTATTTTTTTCTGACATTCCCACGAACCTACCCTATTACAATTACAAAAAAACAAAAACGGCAGACTGTTTCACAACATTCCGCCGCTCTGTGATTTTGTAGACTGTCATACCTTCACAAGCCTGATTTGCCTAACTCAACCACTAACTTACAATTTATATCACTATTACTTAAAAGCTTTTTGACTTGCCATTTTTTCTTTACCGACTCAGAAATTCTCCTGAATTTTCCACCGGAGAAAATCATTCGCGGACAAATTCAGTGCAAAATTACAACAAGTTTTTGAAACTGCAAAAAAAATCAACAAAAAAAATTTCAATAGTCACTAAAAATACCGCCAAATCAACCACTATCATACGCCATATGACTTCATTGCAAAACATCCCGTGACATTATTCATTCACAAAATTTATTTGTAGACTAAAAGATTATTCATTAACTTTACGAATCCGTTCATCAAAAAGACGGACATTACCATCTAATCACTCCCAACGTTGCCTGTACTCCGCATACGGCAATGCGGGAAGATTTTTTAAATTTAATCAGAATGACTAAAAAAAACCTTGAATATCTTCAGCGCCTGAGAGACGCCATGAAATCACACGGGATTGACGCCGTTGTCATATCCGGAACTGACCCACACCAGTCTGAACTTCCTCCAATGCATTGGAGGGGCAGAGAATGGCTTACCGGGTTCTGGAGCGAAAACGGCACTAACGGCACAGCAGTAATTACAGAAGAAAAGGCTTTGTGCTGGACCGATTCAAGATATTTCATCCAGGCTGAACAACAACTGCACGGAACCGGATTCTCCATGATGAAAGAAGACGGTCCGGAAGCGGTGAACCTGATTGACTGGCTGGTAGAAAATCTTCAGGCAGGACAGACCGTCGGCATAGATGGAATGACTTTTTCTGTGGCATATGCACAAAGTA
>JAIDJJ010000167.1 GCA_029052265.1 Muribaculaceae bacterium | reverse complement strand
CACAAAAGCCCTATGGGCATTTACAAGCAGCCCGACGGATGGACAGACCGGCGGCTGCCGGGGACATTCACTGCCTTAATGCCGCCATTAAGACCAACATCAGCTTTAACAATCCGCTTCACTTTCGACAGCTCCTTATCCTCACATCTTTCCCAAACCAATCCGCCCCGGCAATTCTCGCCGCCATCCCATTCATTTCCCGAGCCTTATTATATGAAATCTCCTTGGTTTCATTCTCATATACCTCCGGATACACAAGAAGCAGCCTGGAATGCGACATAAGCTCAAATTCCCTGCCTTGTGGCGAGATCCTCCCCTCAAATCCTTTCTCACATATCCTGATTATGGAGGTGCCATTGGATATAGCATAATCCCGGATTTCTTTTTCTTTCGGATGTATAAAAGGCGACACAAGCACTCCGGAATTCTCCACACACTTCTTCCAATTTACTACATACCGTTCAAATTCATCCTCTCTAAACTTGCGACTGAACCTGACCGCCTGTATATCGGGGTTCTTCAACAAGAAAACATTCCCCATGGCATAAAATTGCCTATCGCCTATTGAGACAATCCATACATTCCGATAATATTCCGGAAACAGCCGTTTGATAAGATACCGTCTGGGATTATCTTCGATATACTTCTGTTGCCGTTCCCACTGGACATCGTCATAGGCAATTCTATCGTTAAAGCCTTTTTGAAAAAAAGGCTGCATTTCAGCCGGTCTCAAATGCTCCGGAATAGCGTCATGTCTGAGCCTGCTGACTCTCCCCATCAAATTACCTATGGCGCTCCCGAGACCTATCTTTAGAAATTCTTTTACATGAATGCATAAATGCACATGATCAGGCATTATAACATATTTAACCACTACTATCTGATGATACCTGCCCAGCCATAATCTCAATGCAGTTTCTATTTGGTTACCGGGTAATAATACATCAACATGAGGCGCATTTGTATCCGGAGACATGCTCATAGGATTCCCCACGACACGAGAAAGAGCGCCCACATAAGATGATTTCATTATAGTGACCATATATCTTGCAGGGCGGCAATAATCATTGCGAAAGCTTCGTCTATGATAATTAGGATGCAAAGGCTCCCTAAAAAAAGGATTGGAATCCTTTTCACAGGAAATAAATGATTTATTTTGTTTTGCCATGATAGTATTGATCATTATTGAATATTATTCGGGGGTGATCGCTTCACTCACACTGCAATCAAGATTGTAATTAAATTCTAAATGAGAACTGAAATCGGCAATAAAATCAGAATCAGATTTAAATTGCAAGCAATTATTTGGTATTCGAATGCTTTTCCAATCTTGATTGTGATCCGAGTGAAGCGAGGATACTAGATGGCAGGGATGCGGATTTGCCACATCCCTGCCTATCATAAAGAACGATAAAAGATTCATTTCTTCTCCGCCTGCATCTTCAGCGCTTGTCAGCCCTACTCATACACCAGCTCGAAGTCATCGACATACATCACAGAGGATGAACTTCCACAGAAATAATCTCCGAATTTTGACGCTGAACATACTATCAC
>JAIDJJ010000166.1 GCA_029052265.1 Muribaculaceae bacterium | reverse complement strand
CCTCTCTGGATGGGGAGAAGTTTGTCAAGAGCGAGACGACGACCTTCCACATCAGATGCGAGGATAATCTCACGTACAGCCTTGATACGGTCACCTTCGAAGAACATGTGCTCTGTACGGCAAAGACCGATACCCTGTGCTCCGAAGTTGCGAGCCTGTTTTGCATCGCGTGGTGTGTCAGCGTTTGTACGTACGAGAGTTTTTGTATATTTAGCAGCGAGGTTCATGATTGCGCCGAAGTCACCGTCGAGTTCCGGTTCGCGGGTAGGAACCTGTCCGTTGTAAACCTCACCTGTAGAACCGTTGAGGGAGATCCAGTCACCTTCATTGTAAACCTTTCCACCCATCTCAACAGTCTTTGCCTTGTAGTCAACCTTGATTTCGCCTGCACCGGACACACAGCATTTACCCATGCCACGAGCAACAACGGCAGCGTGGCTTGTCATACCGCCGCGCATTGTAAGGATACCCTGTGCAACCGCCATACCGCGAAGGTCTTCCGGAGAAGTCTCGATACGTACGAGGACAACTTTCTTCTTTTTCTCAGCCCATGCTTCTGCATCGTCAGCCTGGAATACGATCTGACCTGCAGCCGCGCCGGGAGATGCGGGAAGACCTTTTGCCATTACAGTTGCTTTCTTGACATCGCTCTTGTCAAATACAGGGTGAAGAAGTTCGTCAAGTTTCTGCGGCTCCATGCGAAGCAGTGCAGTCTTTTCATCGATCATGCCTTCACGAAGGAGATCCATTGCAATGCGAACCATAGCGGCGCCGGTACGTTTTCCGTTACGGGTCTGGAGCATCCAGAGCTTGCCGTCCTGGATAGTGAACTCCATATCCTGCATATCGCGGTAATAATCCTCAAGACGATTTGCAATTGCGATCAGTTCAGCCGCACATGTAGGCATAGATTCTTCAAGTGAAGGATATTTTGAAGCGCGTTCCTCCTCGCTGATTCCCTGGAGGGCTGCCCAACGGCGAGAGCCTTCAATAGTGATCTGCTGTGGAGTACGTACGCCTGCCACCACGTCTTCACCCTGAGCGTTGATCAGATACTCACCGTTGAAGATATTTTCACCAGTTGCAGCGTCGCGGCTGAATGCCACGCCGGTAGCGGAATTGTTGCCCATGTTGCCATAAACCATAGCCTGAACGTTGACAGCAGTTCCCCATTCTTCAGGGATCTGGTTCATACGACGGTAAAGGATGGCGCGTTCGTTCATCCAGCTGTCAAACACGGCGCAGATACCGCCCCAGAGCTGTTCCCAAGCTGAATCGGGGAAGTCTTTACCTGTGTAATCCTTTACAGCAGCTTTGAAGAGCTTAACGAGGTTCTTGAGGTCCTCAACGTCGAGTTCGCTGTCAAACTTAACGCCTTTCTCCTCTTTAACCTTGTCCATAATTGCCTCGAAAGGATCGATGTCGGTTTTGCTTTTCGGCTTCATGCCAAGAACGACATCACCATACATCTGAACGAAACGACGATAGCTGTCCCAAGCAAAACGCGGATTTCCGCTCTTTTCCGCCATAGTGTTGACAGTGGCGTCATTCATGCCAAGATTGAGGACAGTGTCCATCATGCCGGGCATAGATGCACGGGCACCTGAACGAACGGATACAAGAAGAGGATTTGAAGAATCATTGAATTTCTTTCCGGTGAGAGACTCTACATGAGCGATAGCTTGTTCAACCTCATTTTTGATATCGGCAACAACCTTGTCGCGGCCATATTGGGTATACTCAGTGCAAACTTCTGTAGTGATAGTGAAGCCCGGAGGTACAGGCATTCCCAAAAGATTCATTTCGGCAAGGTTGGCACCTTTGCCTCCGAGAAGATTTCTCATCCCGGCATTACCTTCAGCTTTTCCGTCGCCGAACGTATAAATCGCTTTTGCCATAGTTATTATATAATTAAAAATACTTATCTTATGACTGATATCGGGACTGACGGCTCTGACAGCCCCTGGTCTAAGGGTTTTATTGGGTTTTTCAACTTAGATTGGTCAGTGTTTGAATTTTGATGTGCAAATTTAATAAATTCTCTGGGAATTTCACTAATTTTGCAGTATAAATTGTGTCAAAATGGCAAGAAAAAGAAAAGAACTTCCCGAAATATATGGTGTAGAGGTGACAGGAGTAGCTGCTGAAGGGAAAGCTTTGGCAAGGATGAAACTTCGTG
>JAIDJJ010000165.1 GCA_029052265.1 Muribaculaceae bacterium | reverse complement strand
TCCGTATTGAAACAACAAAAACAAATTATAAATTTCATCTATATGAGCTTAAATATCATTGTACTCGCAAAGCAAGTACCTGATACCCGCAATGTAGGGAAAGACGCCATGAAGGCAGATGGCACCATCAACCGTGCCGCCCTTCCGGCAATCTTCAATCCTGAAGATCTCAACGCCCTTGAACAGGCGCTCAAACTCAAAGATCTTTATCCCGGGAGTAAAGTCACTCTCCTCACAATGGGTCCCGCCCGTGCCGCGGAGATAGTACGCGAAGGCATGTTCCGTGGTGCCGACGGCGGAATTGTCCTCTCTGACCGTGCTTTTGCCGGAAGCGACACTCTCGCCACATCCTATGCCCTCAGCGCCGCTGTACGCAAGATCGGTGATTTCGATATCATTATCGGTGGTCGTCAGGCAATCGACGGTGACACCGCACAGGTTGGTCCGCAGATAGCCGAAAAACTCGGTATCCCTCAGATCACATACGCAGAAGACATCATAAGCGCCGACAACGGAGAGATCGTTGTAAAGCGCCGTATTGAAAGCGGAGTTGAGACTGTAAAGGCTAAGCTTCCGCTGGTAGTGACTGTAAACGGATCTGCAGCAGATTGCCGCCCCCGAAATGCCAAGGCTCTACAGAAATATAAATATGCCGCTGTCCCTTCCGAGGTTGCGGCTGACGAAGCAAAAAAAGCGTTTATTGAGAAACGCCCTTACCTTTCAATAGGAGAATGGAGCGCAGCTTCTGTCGATGCGGACCTGGCACAATGTGGTCTCGCCGGTTCCCCGACAAAAGTGAAATCTATCGAAAATGTCGTGTTTACAGCCAAGGAAGCCCGCAGAATAGAGAACAATGACGAAGAGCTCGAAGCCCTCATCGTAGATCTCATCGCCAACCATACCATCGGCTGATAACGGCGGGGTCAGAATTGTATCCGGCAGATGAAATAATTTTCAACCCGGATGCTTCTCCGCTCAATTTAAAACAATAGAAAACATCGAACTCAAATGGCAGACAAAAATAATCTCATCGTCTATTGCGAATACGAAGACGGCAAAGTGGCTGACGTGAGCCTTGAGCTCCTCACCAAAGGCCGTCAGCTTGCCGACAAACTTGGCATCAAGCTTGAGGCGGTTGTGGCAGGCGACAATCTGAAAGATATCGAAAAACAGATTCTCCCTTACGGGACAGACACCATATATAAATTCGAGGACACCCGCCTCTATCCCTACACCTCACTCCCCCACTCCTCTATCCTTATCAATCTCTTTAAGGAAATTCAACCGAGAATCGCGTTTATGGGAGCTACTTCCATCGGTCGCGATCTGGGTCCGAGAGTGTCTTCCGCACTTCACAGCGGACTTACTGCCGACTGCACTTCTCTTGAAATCGGAGATTATACCGACGCAAAGACAGGGACTGAATACAAGGATCTCCTTTATCAGATCCGTCCCGCATTCGGCGGCAACATTGTCGCTACAATCGTGAATCCTGAATGCCGTCCGCAAATGGCTACCGTTCGCGAGGGCGTTATGAAAAAAGAGGCTGTCGACTCCAACTACAAAGGCGAAGTCGTACAGATGGACGTGAACAAATACACATCTCCTGAAGATTTTGTAGTGGAGATCATTGACCGCCACGTCGAAAAATCAAAAGTAAATCTCAAGGGCAGTCCTATTGTCGTGGCAGGCGGCTACGGAGTGGGGAGCAAGGAGAATTTCGACCTCCTCTATAAACTCGCCGACACACTCGGAGCCGAAGTGGGGGCAAGCCGTGCCGCTGTCGATGCGGGATGGGCAGACCACGATCGACAGATCGGTCAGACAGGTGTGACCGTGCGTCCGAAATTATATATCGCATGCGGTATCTCCGGTCAGATACAGCATATCGCAGGCATGCAGGAATCTTCCATCATCATTTCTGTCAACTCTGATCCTGACGCACCAATCAATACAATCGCCGATTATGTCATCACAGGCAAAATCGAAGATGTCCTCCCCAAACTTATAAAATACTACAAAAAGAATTCAAAATAATGGCTAATTTCTATAATGACAATGCCTCTCTGAAGCATCATCTCAACCATCCCATGATGGACAAGATCGTTGAGCTTAAAGAGAGAAATTTTGCCGACGCTGACAAATATGACTACGCTCCCCAGAATTTCGAAGATGCCATGGACAGCTATGACCGCGTCCTCGAAATCGTGGGCGACATCTGCGCCAATATAATCGCTGAAAACGCCGAGGATGTAGACCATGAGGGTCCGGTTGTAAAAAACGGTCATGTGGAATATGCGTCCGGCACTGCCAGGAATCTTGACGCATGCCGCAAGGCTGGTCTGATGGGTATGTCAATGCCCCGACGTCTCGGAGGTCTCAACTTCCCCATCACCCCATATATCATGGCTGCCGATATGGTAAGCCGTGCCGATGCAGGGTTTGAAAACCTGTGGGGACTCCAGGACTGCGCCGAGACCATCTATGAATTTGCAGATGAGGAGCAGAAGAAGAAATATATCCCCCGTGTATGCGAAGGTGAGACAATGTCTATGGACCTTACCGAGCCGGACGCCGGTTCCGACCTCCAGTCGGTTATGCTCAAGGCTTCAAAGAAAGAAGACGGTTCATGGGTGCTCAACGGCGTGAAACGTTTCATCACCAACGGTGACAGCGATATCCACTTGGTTCTTGCCCGTTCTGAGGAAGGGTCAAAAGACGGCCGCGGTCTTTCAATGTTTATCTATGACAAGCGCAACGGTGGTGTCACTGTCCGTCGTATCGAAAACAAGATGGGTATCAAGGGAAGCCCCACTTGCGAGCTTGTTTATAAGGACGCTCCCGCTGAACTTGTGGGCAGCACACGTCTCGGTCTCATCAAATATGTGATGGCTCTCATGAACGGCGCACGTCTCGGCATCGCAGCCCAGTCTGTAGGTATCAGCGAGGCTGCTTACCGTGAGGCGTTGACATACGCTCAGGAACGCGTACAGTTCGGAAAGGCTATCATCAACTTCCCTGCTGTAGCAGAGATCCTGTCTGTGATGAAAGCCAAGCTTGATGCATCACGTGCCCTTCTTTATGCATGCTCCCGGTTTGTGGACATGTACAAGATCTATGACGACATCGCAAAAGAGCGCTCCCTTTCTGTTGAAGAAAAGAAGGAACAGAAGTATTACAGCCGTCTTGCCGATGCATTCACCCCGCTCGCTAAGGGTATGACATCAGAATATTGCAATCAGAACACCTATGATTGCATCCAGATTCACGGCGGTTCCGGATTTATGAAGGATTATGCTTGCGAACGTCTTTACCGCGATGCACGTATCACCTCTATATATGAGGGAACAACACAGCTTCAGGTGGTAGCGGCTATCCGCCACGTCACAACCGGGACATACCTCAACAAGATCCGCGAGTTTGAAGCAATGGAAGTTTGTGCAGAAGATGAGGCAATCAAAAACACCCTCGTTTTCATGACTCAGCAATATGCTGATGCCGTACAGGCTGTCATGGGTGTTGACGACACTAAATTCCATGACTTCATGGCACGCCGCCTTGTGGAGATGGCAGGACACATCATTATGGGTTATCTTCTCCTTGAAGACACTCAGAGGAATGAAGCGTTCAGAAAGTCTCTTGTGGTTTACGTAAAATACGGACAGGCTGAAGTTGAACGCCATGCATCGTTCATCGGCAACTTCCGTCCCGAACAGATCAAGGATTATCTGTATGTAAACGATTGATATAAATACATATCAGAATCACTCTAATAAAACTCCCGGAGAATCAAATGTTTGATTCTCCGGGAGTTTTATTAAGTGCGCGCTCTAAAAACATATGTCGTAAAAATACAAACGAGCCCTAAATTAAAGATTGAATATCGAAGCGGCACACGCCAAAATATATGCAATCGTCACGACCTCTATCAAGATAACGACATCAACAGGACGATACATGATAACTTTCCCGTTGAATGTCGCCTCCCTTAACCTGTCGGTCTTTCCGGGAAGCTTGCATGCCCACCAATATTTTATCCATAGCCTGCCGATTATATAAAATATTACTCCGGAAAGAACCCCGATCACTGTCCCTGCTAAAAGATCGCCCGGATAATGAACGCCAAGATAGACCCTTGAATAACAGTTAAGCATAGCCCAAAACATTATTGCGAATGTAAAGCGCCAACGACGGAACACCAGCGACATCAATGTCGCCACGGCAAACGTATTGGCGGCGTGGCATGATGGGAAACTGTAACCTCCGCTCCTGTATCCATTGACTATGTGCACAAGATGCGATATAGGATTGTCTACATTTGAAGGACGAAGACGTTCTACAGCCGGACGTATGACCGAAGCGGTCAACTGATCGGCTGCTGCAACCGACAACGCTGTCATAACTATCATGACCAACGCCGTTTGCCATCCATAAGCCTTCCCTAAGGCATATACCAAAGCAAAATACATTCCTATCCATATGAGCTTTCCTGTCGCCATTTTCATGGCGATATCCCAAAATAGATTATTCCAAGAATTAAATAAAAGAAAGATTTCTGTGTCCAAGTTTATGAGGTATTCGATCATGGATTCAAATTTATTAGATTGTTTGCAAATTTAGACAAAAAAACGGGAAAATAA
>JAIDJJ010000164.1 GCA_029052265.1 Muribaculaceae bacterium | reverse complement strand
GGTATAGATGTAAAAGGTCCGGATATCAATGAATCTATTGAGAAATTCGGCGTTACAAAGAAAGGGGAAATCCGTTTCGGACTTGGAGCTGTAAAAGGTGTCGGCGGAAATGCAGTCAACGCAATAATTGCAGAACGCGAGGAGAATGGACCGTATAAGGATATATATGACTTTGTAGAAAGGGTAAACCTGAGCAGTTGTAACCGGGCTTCAATTGAAAACCTCGGCATGGCTGGAGCTTTCGATAGCCTTGGGTATCAGCGGGAAATATTTGTAGAACCTGTGTTTGACACCACATATACGGACATGCTTGTGAAATATGGGCAGACAATACAGAATGATAAAAATTCCATGCAGGCAAGTCTTTTCGGGGATATGGAGCCAATTGAGACGGCACGTCCCCCTATTCCTCCTGTAACTCCATGGAACAGGCTGAAACTTCTTGACGAAGAAAAGAAACTCGTTACCATATATCTTTCTGCACATCCTCTTGATCCTTATTTCATGGAGCTCTCTTATGGCTGCAATTGCCAGTGCGGAGACTTTGAAGATAAAAAGGAAGCCGGTGCCAAGCTTACTATGGGAGGAATGGTCACTGCTCTTACTACCCGGACGAGCCGAAGTGGTAACCAATATGGGGTTCTGACAATTGAAGACAAGACTGGAAGTGTGGATTTTATGATTTTCGGTAAAAACTTTGACAATTATAAGAACCGTCTGCAGGTCGGCGATGCGGTTTTTATGAAAGTAAATGTATCCCCCGGTAGATTTAACCCGGATCGTCTCGATGTCAATATTGAGGAAGTGCAGGACCTTGACAACATTAAGGGAAAAATGGCGAATACTCTCACCATTTATCTTGATGACCGTTTTAACACGCAAGACTTTTTTGATGAATTGCTAAAGTTTAAGCCTGATGAAAGACCCGGAGATCTGTTTATCGACATATATAACCCGGACACCCGTCAGGTGATAAGCGTTCATTCAAGAAAAAAATTCCCTGTGACTAAGGAAGTGGTGTCTTTTCTCGATGAATGGGGTGTAAAATTTAAAGTTTCTACAACATAAATATAAATATTTTTGTTCCTACGCTCTGTAAATCAAGAATAAAGC
>JAIDJJ010000163.1 GCA_029052265.1 Muribaculaceae bacterium | reverse complement strand
AAAAATTGATTTGCCAAGCGAGGAGGCAACCCTTGTGGCAACAATCACCGCCTATGACAAGGCTGCCAACGAGGACGCACATTCCACATCCATAACTTCCAGAATCTCCGTAGGTGCTCTTCCGGATTTCGAGAAGCTTTATCTATGTGACGTAGCAACCGCCGCCGAGCTGAACAGCGACGTATTCGGAGTGCCGATGCTTATCGATCATGTAGGGGAATATAAATATCGTGCCCGATATTACAATGAAAAGGCAGGCACCGAAATCTGCTTCCTCGCACAGAAGACAGACTTCGGCCCGGTATGCTTCGGTCCAGACAATGCCGACCCCTCGACTCTCGGAGACGATCCAAACGAGGTGGGCAGGATAAAGCTTGACCAGGCGGGGGTATACTACCTCATCGATGTCGACACCTACAACCGTACATACTCCATGTCGACTTATTCCGTGGCAGACGCAATCGACCCCGTGATGCACCTCCATTATGGAAGCGACGACCTCAACACATGGTGGGAAGTGAACAACATGGCGGATATCTGGTGGCAGGAATTCTATTTCGGTCCGGCATCCGGTCCTGACAATGTGACCCGCATGGTGCAAGACTCCAAGAATCCACATATCTATGTAGTGGAAGACTGGAAACTCGAAGGTGGCGAAGAGATGAATTTCATTCTCCACAACTGGCATAGCCACGGATGGTGGAACTTCGTCACTTGGCGCGTAGACAATGCCGCGGATCCCGACAAGTTCATGTATTATGGCAACCTCCATCCCACAACGCCTCACTACGAATCAAACGCCGACTATTTCGAATTTAAATACGGAGACAACCCCGATTTCGATCTCAACAGCTGGGGTGATGAAAGCTATCGTAAGAATTTCGTGCCCGACAACTGGGTAAGACCTACCGTGACAACAGGGGGCACTTACAAACTGATATTCGACGCACACCTCGAGCGTGCGCGACTTGTGCCTCAAAAATGATCTGACCATATCCGGAATCATTCTGAAGCTATAAAACTTCTGAGCCGGGAGACAAGTCCTCCCCTTTCTCCCGGCTTCTATTTTTAGACAATTTCCACATTTTGATTTTCATATCATGAAAAAGTATATTCTGACATTATGCCTCGCGCTGATTTCTCTATCTGTAATGGCGCAGGACATAACCGTCCGCGGCACCGTGACTTCAAAAGCGGACGGCGAACCCCTTATCGGCGCATCCGTGCGCATACAGGGCACCAACAAAGGCACCGCCACCGATATTGACGGAAACTATATCCTCAACAATGTGTCGCCCGACGCTGTAATTGTGTTCAATTATGTGGGCTATTCCGAGATGTCGGTCAAAGTAAACGGCAGGACCACAATCGATGTCGCCCTTGATGAAACTTCTTCTTCTCTCGACGAACTGGTGGTAGTGGGTTATGGTGTCGCAAAGAAAAGCGACCTCACAAGCTCCATATCCACTATAAAAGGCGGTGAGATCAACGAGATGGTCGCCGGCAACGCTATGGACGCCCTTCAGGGACGTGTCCCGGGTGTGCAAGTCGCTTCCGGCGGCGGTCCCGGCACTACCCCAAAGGTAATGATCCGCGGTGTAACATCTGTCAACGGCTCAACACCTCTTTATGTGGTTGACGGTGTGCCTCTGAACACTTCCAATATAAACTTTATCAACAACAATGACATCGAGAGCATGGAGGTGCTCAAGGATGCTTCCGCCTCAGCTATCTACGGTACAAGGGCGTCTAACGGCGTAGTCATAATCACCACCAAGAAAGGTAAGGCAGGAAAGACTCATGTCGATTTCTCCGCATCTGTAGGATGGCAGCATATCGACAAGCCAAGCATCGCCGGTGCAAACGAATATGAAAAGGTGTTCAACGCGCGTTATGAAAACGACGGACGTGTGGCTCCATGGAACTCCCCTTATGTGAATTATGCTGATGTGGACGGAACCGACTGGTGGGACGAGGTGGTCAACAACACTGCGCTCATCCAGAACTATTCTCTCAGCGTTCGCGGCGGTAATGACAAGTATGTATACAGTCTCTCTGTAGGTTATTTCAAGAACAACTCTCAGTTCGACTACGGCTATTGGGACAAACTCAATGTGCGTCTAAACACCGAATACAACTTCACCGATTGGCTGAAAGCCGGACTCGACATCGCTCCGAATATGGAGAAATGGGAAAACTCTCCAGAACTCTTCGCGGCAGCAATGGCGATGGACCCCACTACCCCGGTGTTCCGTCCGGAAGACCAGTGGGATCCGGCAAACCCGATGAACAATTATCAGCGTTCATACAACAACCAGGAATGGAACCCCGCAGGTTCGCTGGCTCGTATGGACAACAAGACCACCAAGATGCAGGTGCTCATGAACCCCTATATCGAGGTGAAGCCGATAAGCCAGATCACTCTACGCACTCAGTTCGGCGTCAACGCATGGTATCAGAGAAACGATTACTATAATTACGCTTTCCATATCGACGCACTCGAGCAAAACACAAAGAACAGTGCCGGCAGAAACTATTCCGACGCACTCAACTGGACATGGAACAACACCGTCACATATATGGATACATTTGCAGAAAAGCACAACCTCACCGCTATGGTTGGCTTCACTGCTGAACGCTACGCCGACTGGTGGGCGAATGCATCCCGTCAGGATATCCCCGGCTCAAGCGATCTTCTCCATGAGGTGAGCGCCGGAACCGGCGACCAGTTCGCATCCGGCAGCGCTACCTATCAGACCCTCGCTTCTGTGCTCGGACGTGTGATGTATAATTTCGATAGCCGTTATTATCTCACAGCGTCCATCCGTTACGACGGCAGCTCCAAATTCGCTAAAGGCAACAAATGGGCGGCATTCCCATCGGTTTCAGCCGCATGGCGTCTGTCGGAAGAAAATTTCATGGAAGGCACCCGCGATTGGCTCGACAATGCCAAGATCCGTCTCGGATGGGGTAAAGTGGGCAACCAGGCAATCAACCCCGGTCTTTTCATCTCCACTCTCGACAATGGCGTGAATTATGTGTTCGGCACCACCCCTTCCCGCTATCCCTCCACTATCGTGGGACAGATGGGGAGCCCCAACCTGAAGTGGGAAACCGTGGAAGACATCGACTTCGGCATCGACCTCTCTCTTCTTTCCAACAGACTTGACGTCACTTTCGATCTCTACCAGAAGACAAGCCACGACATGCTCTACGCCCGCCAGACTCTTCTCATCACAGGCAATCCCGCATGGATGGGCGCAGTGACCCAGAATATCGGTAAGATGCGAGCACGCGGCTGGGAACTCTCTCTCAACTGGCACGACAAGGTGGGTGACTTCGGTTATGATCTCGGACTGCAGCTCTCCGGCGTCCGCAACAAAGCTATCAGATTCTCAGGCGACGGTCCGGTATGGGCAGGCGGTGGGCTTCCTGAAAGCATAATCCGCAATGAAGACGGTGGTCTTATCTCCAGATTCTACGGGTATCAGGCAGACGGTCTTTTCCAAAACTGGGAAGAGGTTTATGCCCACACCGACGAACACGGCAAGCTGATACAGCCTGACGCACAACCGGGCGACATCCGTTTCCTTGATCTGAACCACGACGGTCAGCTTAACGAAAACGACAAGAAATATATCGGCAACCCCTATCCGGACCTGATGATGGGATTCAACATCGGGCTCAACTACAAAGGATGGGATTTCCTTGCAAACTTCTACGGCACTTTCGGCAACGACATATTCAACCTGCAGAAAGGACGCTATTCAGGCACAAGCGGTCAGAACGTATATGCCGGCACTCTCGCGAAGGCATGGAACGGAGAAGGGACAAGCAACGACATTCCCCGCCTCTCTTACAACGACCTGAACCAGAATTATACCCGCGTGTCAAGCTTCTTCGTTGAAGACGGAAGCTATTTCCGCTGCAAGCTTCTCACCCTCGGCTATACATTCCCCGAAAAATGGCTCGGAGATTTCAATCTTCGTCTATATTTCTCTGCCCAGAATCTATTCACTTTCACAAAATACACCGGAATGGATCCGGAACGTCCGTTCTATGACGGAGGAGTGATAGAGACAGGTATCGACCAGGCTAAATATCCCACACCCAAGACCTTCCTCTTCGGCGTTGACTTCAAATTTTAATTAACCAGACACAACGACGTCTAAGGATTTTAAAGACTATTTCAATGAAAAAAATCATATATTCTCTCGCAGTTATTGCAGGAATGTCAGCTCTCTCTTCTTGCAACGACTTCCTGACTGAAGACATCCGCGGAACCGAGAACCTCGACACTTATTTCCAGAGTGAAGAGGAGGTAAATTCATACGTTGGGGGCTGCTATTTCCAGATCGCCAAAGGTGGCGGCTGGTGGCAGGTCTACAACACATGGCTAATGAGCGATATGACTACCGACGACCTCTGGGATGGCAACACAACCCAGGACGATGGTTATCAAGACATAACCCACTTCATGCCCAACGGTCAGAACAGCGGCATTCTCCAGAACTTCTGGGGCGCACGCTATCAAGGCATAGCTTCCTGCAACCTTGGCATGGAGCGCATACCTAACGCTCCGATGGATGAAACTCTCCGTGCACAACGTGTAGCCGAAGTGCAGTTTTTGCGTGCTTTCTTCTATTTCGATCTCGTGCGCAACTTCGGAGGTGTGCCCATGGTGCTTGAATATGCAAAATCAGTCGACGGCATCGAGCGTTCTTCTGAAGCTGAATGCTACGCATGGATAGAGTCTGAACTCAAGGCGGCTGCCGCCGCACTGCCTCAGCGCAGTCAGTATGCTGCAACAGATATGGGACGCGCCACAAGAGGCGCCGCCCTCGGCATCCTTGGTAAAGCACAGCTCTATCAGGGGAAATGGGAAGAGGCTAAAGCCACTCTGAAAACCATCATCGACGAAGGAGAGTATGAACTTCTTCCTAACTTCGGCGACGTGTGGAGTGTAAAACACAACAACAGCAAGGAATCGCTCTTTGAGGTTCAGCAGATGTATAACGGCGACCAGTATGCCACCGGCGGTTCACTCACCATCGTGACAGGATGCCGCAACGGCGTGGGCGACGGCTGGAGCTGGGGACAACCGACTTCCGACCTTGAGAATGCATTCATCGCTGCTGGCGACACAGAGCGTCTACGCTGGACCATCATCAAGACAGCCTGCACTGAAATTGCAGGAGAGAACGATTTCGGACGTTTTGTGGAAAACAACAAATCTTTTTTGAAGATCACAGACCAGAAGTTCGTCGGATACAAGGAAGATTTCGGCTGGACTGATGACACTTTCAACTCAACTTACATCATCGACCCGGCACAGCACAAGTCAGCACGTATCATCCGTAAATACTTCGTGCCTCTCGAAGATCGTCCGGAAATCTACAACACCGACAAGATTCCTTTGAACCACCGTGTGCTCCGCTATGCCGACGTGCTCCTGATGTATGCAGAGGCTTGTGCGGAAACAGGCGACAACACAAACGCACAGTGGGCACTCAATCAGGTGCGCAACCGTGTAGGTCTCGCCGATGTATCCTCAACCGGCACAACCCTCCGCGACGCTATCCGTGCCGAACGCCGTCTTGAACTTGCACATGAACAATGCCGTCTATACGACCTTCGTCGCTGGGATTGCGAAAACGGCAAGAAAATGATGTGCAACGTGTTTGGTCCCAACGGTTCTTTCGTTAAATACAACACCGGCGATGATGCTGACATGTATGAGGCATGGAACCAGGGAGAACCCAGCAACAAGGGATACCGGTTCCAGGAAGACAGAGACCTTCTCTACCCGATTCCGCTTTATGAAATACAGCATTCCAACGGCGCCATCAAACAGAATCCCGGCTGGTAACTTCAAAATACTATTTAAGGAACTTCAATTTTGAAAAATTCTTAACAAACATAATCTTAAGGTAAAATTGTAGTTAAATTAACCGGGGGCATGCCGACGACAGCGCCGACATGCCCCCTCTTTCTTTTCTGTTGTGAATACACAATCGACTCACAACTCTAAATTCTAAATTCTAAATAGACTCATGAAACTGACAAAATATCTCCTCTGCGGAGCATTCGCCTTGTCTTTATGCGCATGTGGCTCCGATGATCCGGGCGAATCGACAAAACGTCCGGCAGGCGAAGATCCTGATCCCGCTCCCCAGCCGACTCCGGGGGAAAACGACAATGTGGTGTCGCCCACTCCCTCATTCACTCTCAACAATCGTAAAATAACTGTCGATCCCGCCGCCCATTATCAGGAAATGGAGGGATTCGGGGCATCCGACTGCTGGCTCCCGAATAAAATAGGACAGTACTGGAGTGCAAACCGCCTTCAGCTGGCTCGCTGGCTCTTCTCTCAAAACATCTCTTCCGACGGACAGCCACAAGGTATCGGGCTTTCGATGTGGAGAGTAAACCTTGGTGCCGGCACTGACGAAATCGGGGCGGCATCGGGAATAAATGATGACAACGCCAACAACCGTGCAGAAAGCTACCTTTCAGCTTCAGGCAGCTACGATTGGAACAAGTGTGCCGGACAGAGATATTTCATGCAGCAGGCAAAAAACAATAAAGTGGAAAAATTCGTGCTGTTCAGCAACTCCCCGCTTGTGCAATACACCAAGAACGGACAGGGACGTTCCGACGAAGGCGCATATTCGAACCTGAAGGATGACTGCTACGGACTTTATGCCGACTATATGGCGCAGGTGGCGGAGCACTTCATTGCAGAAGGTTACAATATCTCTCACATCTCTCCGGTCAACGAACCGCAATACAACTGGGAAGGGAACGCTCAGGAAGGTTCCGGATGGCAGAACTCGGAAGTGGCGCGACTAACCCGCGAACTTGACGACGCTCTCACGAAACGCAATCTTTCCACATCCATTCTCATCGGGGAAGCCGCTTCGTGGGAATATACTTACGGTGGCAACAGCAGCCGCGAGAACACTATCAATGCATTTTTCGACCCCTCTTCCGAATCATACGTGGGCGATCTTACTCATATTGAGAAAGCGATCGCCGGACACAGCTACTGGACATTCGACAACTGGAGCGACATGCGCACGGTGAGATCACGGGTTAAAAACGCGGCTGACGCCAAAGGTATAAAGGTATGGCAGACGGAATGGTCAATGCTCGACAAGGAGCCGTCCGAACTGGGAGGCTCATACGATCAGGTCAGTGAGTTTGATATAGCACAATATATGTCGCGCATCATTCATAACGACATCACTGTTGCAGGGTGTTCCTCATGGAGCTACTGGACCGCAATGTCGGTGGAACGCTGGGGTCAGAAAAACAGGTTTGAACTGATAAAGACCACTCCGGCAGGAGGTGAATACAGCAACGACTTCACTGCGGAAGGGAATGTGAAAGCTACCCCCAACCTGTGGGTGCTCGGCAATTACAGCCTGTTTGTACGCCCGGGCTATAAGCGCGTCGGTCTCACTCTCGATGAGTCGAAAGATTTCTTCGGTACGGCATATATGGCGCCCGACAACAGCCGCCTCGTGATCGTGCTGACAAACTACGACAAGGAACGCGGTGTAAGTCTTGACATGGCGGCTCCCGAAGGTGCAAAGTCTGCCTTCACCTATACCACGACCGCTACAAAACAACTCAAGCAGGAACGGTTTAATCTGAACGATAAAATCTTTATCGACCCTGCGAGCGTGACAACCGTGGTCTACAATTTTTAATTCCACATAACCACCATGAACAGATTCATCATAAATATTCAGAGAGCCGTCTTAGGCACGGCTCTTTGCTTTTCTTTTGCCGGGATGCAGGCGCAAGTCAGCTTCGGCAAACCTGAGAAATTTAATGAAGGATGGCTTTTCAATCTCAATGATGTAAAAGAGGCGGCTCTCCCGGAATATGCCGACTCGACATGGCGCCGACTTTCCCTTCCCCACGACTGGAGCATTGAAGGGACATATTCTCCGGATCTCGCCAGCGGCACAGGGTATCTTCCCGGTGGTATCGGATGGTACCGCAAGCATTTCAATTACAAGCCGTCTGAAGCCGGCGACAAGATCTATCTATATTTCGAAGGGGTCTACAACCGTAGCGACGTCTACATCAACGGACACCTTTTGGGACACCGTCCTAACGGATATGCATCATTCATGTACGACCTTACACCCTATCTTAAAGAAGGAGACAATGTCATATCTGTGCGCGTAGACCATAGCCGCTATGCCGATTCCAGATATTACACAGGATCGGGAATATATCGCGATGTCTATCTCGTCGAGGCTCCCGCATCTCATATCGCACAATGGGGCGTGGGATTCGAGACTACTGCCGTAAAAGGGAAAAAAGCTACAGTCAAGACGGGAGTGGCAGTTGAGAATCCGGTGAAAGGGATGGAAGTGAAGACCACTCTCATCAATGCAGAAGGAAAAACTGTGGCATCGGCACGAAAAAAAGCATCGGCAGACAACGTCCTGACAATGACTGTGCCGGATGTCAGTTTGTGGAGCCTTGAATCTCCTTATCTTTACACTCTGCGCACCGAACTGATTGAAAATGGGAAAGTGATTGACTCTTCTGATATCCCCGTCGGAATCCGCACTCTCTCTTTTGACCCAGATAATGGTTTTGCCCTCAACGGCAAGAATATGAAGGTGAAAGGGGTCTGCATACATCATGACGCCGGAGCGCTCGGAGCCGTAGTGCCTGAAGAGGTATGGGAACGCCGTCTGCGCAATCTGAAAAATCTCGGAGTGAACGCTCTCCGCATGAGCCACAACCCTCAGGCACCCGCTGTCTATGACCTCGCCGACCGTCTCGGACTCCTTGTCATGGACGAGGCGAGCGACGAATGGGAATTTCCGAAACGCAAATGGATAAAAGGATGGAACAAGGGTGAGCCGGGTTTTGACGGATCATATGATTTCTTCGAGGAATGGATAGACCGTGATGTCGCTGATATGGTGCGCCGTGACCGCAACCATCCTTCCGTCTTCCTCTGGAGCATTGGCAACGAAGTGGACTATCCCAACGATCCGTATTCCCACCCGGTGCTCGACGGAAACAATTCAGCCATATCCCAACCTATGTATGGTGGCTATAACCCTGAAGCCCCTGACGCGATGCGCATCGGGGAGATCGCGAAACGCCTTGCTAAAGTGGTGAAAGGTATCGACACCTCTCGCCCTACCACCGGAGCGCTCGCCGGCGTGGTGATGTCGAATCAGACAGCCTATCCGGAAGCGGTGGACGTGGTGGGATATAATTATACGGAAGACCGCTATGACCTCGACCATAAGACTTATCCTGACCGCGTGATCTACGGCAGCGAGAACCGCTCTGATTACGATGCTTGGAAAGCGGTAAGAGACAAGGATTTCATTTTCGGTCAGTTTATATGGACCGGAATAGACTACCTCGGCGAGTCCGGAGCATGGCCATCAAGAGGGCTCTATACCGGACTGCTTGATTTCAAAGGGGATCCGAAGCCACGTGGAATGTTCCGTGCGTCATTGTGGAGCGAAACGCCTGTCACTTATATTGGAACCTACCCGAAACCGGATCGTGGCAACTGGCTGTCGATAGATGCTTGGGACAATTGGAATTATGAACCCGGAGATACAATCCGGGTAGTATGTTACACCAACTCTCCAAAAGCCCGCCTCCTTCTTGACGGTAAAGAGGTTGGAGCCATAAAGCCTATGGACGACGCTACCGGAATAATCCACTGGGATATACCTTTCTCCCCCGGCAAACTGACTGCCGAAGGGATCGGAAACGACGGCTCTGCTGAATCTTCCTACTCTGTATCGACCTCCGGAAGACCATATGCAATCAATGTCGTGTCTGACAAGGAAGCTTTCAATGGCAACGGTGAAGTGGCTCATCTCATGATCGAAGTGGTCGACGAGAACGGAATACCTGTAAAACTTGCCGACAATGAAGTGTCGGTCAGAGTATCCGGTCCTGCCGAACTTATCGCACTTGAATCGGGTGACAATTCAGATATGGGGAACTATCGCGACAACCGTCAGCGGGTGTTCAGGGGAAGTCTGATGGCATACGTGCGTTCGATCGATCCGACACGGATTCCGCCGGTCAGGAAAGGGATGCGCCGGCACGGAGGACGTGAAGAGCACGCCGACACGAACACAGTCGGTGCCGTAACTATCACATTGTCATCGCCATTGCTCAAATCCACGACCCTCACCATCCCGACTACACAAAAGCAATAATCCCGGATATTCTTCATACAGGTTCAGGACTCTCGACGAAGTTTTGCGCAGACAACATTTTTTTGTAATTTTGCACAAAATTATCACAAAATGTCAAAAATAGGCAGCATCATGACCGCAAAGGGGCGCAAAGCCCTTCTGTTGGGGAGCGGAGAGCTCGGGAAAGAAGTGGCTATCGAACTTCAGCGCCTCGGTATCGAAACCGTGGCTTGTGACAAATATCCCGGCGCGCCCGCCATGCAGGTGGCTCACCGCTCTCACGTGTTCGACATGCTCGACGGCAAGGAATTGCGACGGATAGTCGAGCTGGAACGTCCCGACCATATAATTCCGGAAATAGAGGCGATCGCCACTCCGGTGCTTCTCGAACTTGAAAAAGAGGGATTCAACGTGACTCCCGCCGCAAACGCGGCTTGGCTCACAATGAACCGCGAAGGGATACGCCGCCTCGCGGCTGAAGACCTGGGCATCACCACATCGCCATACCGCTTCGCTTCCGACTTCAGGGAATTTGAAGAGGCTATAGCGGAGATCGGCATGCCTTGTGTGGTAAAACCCGTGATGAGCTCCTCCGGACACGGCCAAAGCGTGGTCAGAACCCCCGACAGCGTAGAGGCGGCATGGAAAGAGGCTCAGGAAGGGGGCAGGGCGGGTGCCGGAAGGGTCATCGTCGAAGGATTTGTAGATTTCGATTACGAGATCACATTGCTGACAGTGCGCAGCGTGTCGGGAACCGTATTCTGCGAACCCGTAGGACACATTCAGGAAGACGGTGACTACAGATATTCATGGCAGCCTCAGCCTATGTCGAACGCTGCTATCGAATCCGCAAAAGAGATAGCAAAGAAAATAACCGACGCCCTCGGAGGATACGGCATATTCGGAGTCGAACTCTTCGTGAAAGGGGATGAAGTGATCTTCAGCGAGGTTTCCCCGCGTCCGCACGACACCGGTATGGTCACCATGATTTCCCAGGATCTTTCCGAATTTGCACTTCACGCCCGCGCCTTGCTGGGGCTCCCGGTGCCGGAGGTAAGATTCTACGGACCTTCGGCTTCGCGTGCCATAGTGGTGGAAGGAGATTCCAACTGCGTTGAGTTTGACAATCTTGAGCAGGTTCTTTCAGAACCGGGAGTGCAGATACGTATCTTCGGCAAACCCGAAGTACATGGACACCGCCGTATGGGAGTGATCCTCGCCACGGCAGCCACAGTGGAAGAGGCACGCGCGAAAGCCTCCCGCGCATACGACGCCCTCAAAATAAACGTCCTGTAGCCCTCCCCTCTCCATTACCACCGGCAATCGAAACAATATCGTGAGGGTGTTGACCTTGAATCAGGTCAACACCCTCACGATATATTTTATCCCCCACCCCCTATAAAAAATCATTTACCATTCCAGCCCTGTTGGTATAACAATACGAAGCCCTCTCTCCTACACTCCAAATTTATAGAAAATCAAATAAAAAAAACCGACAGCGATGGCTCCATATACCGATTTTTTTGCTAAATTCGCATCCGAGAAACAACATGTGTTGATTGCCCACACTTCCTCATTCAAACTTGGCGGTTTAGAATTTAAGGTGAAGAAAGGCAAAAGAAACACACCGTATGCCGTACCCATATATGAGGGAAGGCGAAAAAACCGGTGTGGGGCTATTGCTTTATCGACCTTAGAGGTACGCCAAGACCCGAATGAGCGAAAAAGCGACACGCCCCGCACCGTTGTCATATCCATACAGCACATAGGCTCCGGATACAGAGACCTATAATCGTCTAACCTTTTAATCGTTACATAAACCGATTTTATAAAATGAAAATATAAACGACAAGTAAAAAAAATACCATTGCAATTGGCGAATGTCGCCAAAAAGTTCTATCTTTGCGACAGCAGACCGGCGGACGTGTCCGCAACTCTGCAAAGACATAAGAAGAACGAGCGTCACGACCCGTTGTCCCCCGCTGAAAATCTGGACAATTTTCAATCATACGGACAACAAGCAATGGCGCTCACGCTAAAGCGTATACAAACGGGCACTCCCCTTTTTGCCAAGTCACGCAAAGACAAGGCAAAAGAAAGAGTGTTGTATACCCGTCCACATTCCATCCGGAACATAATTCCTTACGGAATTGCTCTTCCATCCGGAATCTGATTTCATCTGGAACAAGATTCCCAGGAATACAATTCCCTCAGGAATTGAGTTCCGTCAGGGATACAGAGGCGAGGGATAACCGCAGGTATATACAAAGGCGTGGGCTATTTACTTGTTACGTATGATCGGCAGTCCAGAGCCGCAGCGGAGTAACAAAGGCCCACGCCTTCGTCATTTACCGACCGGCCCTCTGCCAAGCCCCGATTGACTTGCCCGAAAGCACCCAATTGAAAGCCGCAGACCCACCCGGTTGAACTTACCAACCGATAAATCATGGAATATACGCTTATTGCAAACTCTGGGATACAGATATTTACCTTTCGCCTGAAGATAAACACTCAGGACCGCTTCAAACAGTGGTTCCATGAGTGGTATGATACTGATAGTGGCGAATGGAAACTGGAACTTGTTCATGAAGTATGCACCGACGATTGTACGGTCTACTACAAGAAAGCAGACTTATTAAAAAATGGCTACTTGTCAAATCCAGATGTAGAACTGGATATTGATGAGTTAAAACACGACGGTATAACTCCGCTCAAAATTGACGATGAACTTTGCGCCGGTGTGAAAGGCGAAATATACAGTCTTACTTTCGCGGATAGAGAGAATAAATTATCCTCTTTTGAAAACAAATGGCTCCCTGCCCCTTACTTTTTTAAGAGAACAGAGCGCAAATTCAAATTTGGTCCTTTGAACTGGTCGCGGTTCAAATTGATGCCAATCAAAGAAGATAAAGGACAGAAAATCTATGACGTCATATTAGTTTTCGACACTCATACTACTTATGAAGATGAGGCAAATGATGAAAATCCTGTTTTTCCTGATAAATTTAGGAAAGATATAGATTTAGCTCTGTGTAATAATGAGTTGTTTCTTTTAGACTATTGTTCTTCGGGGCAAAAATGGAGCTATATTGATGAGTATTTGATGCACTTGGTTCATCCTGAAATTACAAGAATTTCACAATTGCGCGGAACAAATGTGAAAAAGATGAGCTATTCCGCGTCATATATATTCTTGATTAATTACCTGTCAAAAAATCAACTATTCCCAAAGGTCAAATTATATAAGGATGTTGACGTGGAGGTTCGGGATGTTGATATGGTTATTGATATAGGAAATTCAAGGACCACCGCTCTTTTGATTGAAGACAATTCTAATTTCAATCAAGTTCGACCACTCTCTTTAGTTGATTTAACAAATCCAATACATTCTACGGAAGATGGAGCGTCAATACGATCTTATAATGAGCCTTTTGACATGCGACTCGCTTTCCGTAGGGTTTGTTTTGGCGACTTTGGACATGTTGATAGCCGACAATTCGTATATCCAAGCTTAGTAAGGCTTGGACAAGAAGCGAATACCCTAATTCATCGCGCGTCTAATATTGAGAGTCGTATAGATTCATTGTCGACATACTCAAGTCCCAAGCGATATCTATGGGACTGGCGTCCGAATAAGGAAGAATGGCAATTCCTTGTATTGCCCGGAGAGAAGGACAATCACATCCTTAATCTTCAGGGTATAACTTCTCAATTAAAGAGTGATGGACAATTAGATCTTAACGGCGAAGGAGGTCTTTCTTTCCATTATTCAAGGAGATCTTTGATGACCTTGTCATTCCTTGAAATGTTAGTCCAAGCGCATGGTCAAATCAACAGTGCGAAGCATCGTTCAGTACGAGAAGGATTCGGATATCCTGAAATGCCAAGAAAGATAAAACGCATCATAATAACTTGTCCTACCGCTATGTCAAAACTTGAACGCGAGGCATTAGTTCGTTGCGCTCAGGATGCTGTGCGGATGTTATCTCGGTTCAATGGAAATGTTGACTTAAAACGTAATTCAGTTGAGGTCATTCCATCGGTAAGAACTAAAAAGGATTCAGACGCCGAATGGTATTATGATGAGGCTACATGTTCTCAATTGGTATACATGTATGGCGAAGTTGGACATAAATATAAAGGATGTTGCAGTGAGTTCTTCAATCTATATGGTAAAATAGAAGATGGGGATTCACAACATTCCCTTACCGTTGGATCTTTGGATATTGGTGCAGGAACAACGGACCTCATGATAAGTAAATATACTTACGAAAAAGGGGATGTAACCACGATTACACCTGAACCGATATTCTACGATAGTTTCTATTTTGCAGGTGATGACATGTTGAACGGCTTGATTAAGAATGTGATGCTTCTTAATGAAGACAGTGCATTCCGTCAAGTCTTGAAAAACTTGTCAGTAACACAATACCGCCAAGAAATTAAAAATTTCTTTGGTCCCGATCATAATGGACAAACTGTATCAGACCGAATATTGCGTAAAGATTTTAATATTCAGTATTCGGTTCCACTGATGTGTCATTTCCTGGAACTGTTGAAAAATAACCATAAGGACTGTGTTGTTAGATTTAATGACGTCTTTGCGGATTGTCCACCAAACGCATCAATTATAACTGGCTTCTTTGACAAAACCGGGATTGATGTAACTAAATTGGAATGGAAATTCAATAGAGAAGCGATATCTGCTGTGGTTGAAAAAGAATTTGAACCACTACTTAAGAAAATTGCAACGATTATGTATGCTTATGCCTGTGATATAGTTCTTCTTTCAGGCAGACCAGCATCCCTTCCGGCAATTCGTGATATTTTCCTTAAGTATTATGCAGTGTCGCCTAATAGGCTCATAATGTTAAACAACTATTATGTAGGCGATTGGTATCCTTTTGACAACAATACAGGTTCAATAACAAATCCTAAGACCATTGTGGCTATGGGTGGTGTTATAGGACATTATGCGTCTGAACTTTCCAATTTAAATAAGTTTGTAATTAATCTCGACAAACTTAAAGAGGGCTTAAAATCAACAGTTAACTATATAGAAGCTTCTCGTGAAGGTCAACCTATTGAGTATTTTATTACTCCAGAGCAATCCCAAGGTGATTTGACAGTAAGTCGAATACCTACATATCTTAATGTGCGACAAATCGGCATGGATACATATCCCTGTCGAACCTTATATACAATTGACTTTAATCGACATAAAATTGCAGACAGAATCCGCAAGAAAGCTCTCCTAAACGAAGGAACTACGCTTACTGACGCCAAAGTTCAATCCTTGGTCAACGAACAAATTGACCAACTAAAAAAACGCATGCCCTTCAAATTGACAATTGACAGGGACCTGGATGACAAAGAGCATTTGACAATATCATCTATCCGCGACAAAGAGGATAAAGATGTTATTGAGGGCAATGTCGAAATTCACATCCAAAGTCTTGGTGCAAATGAAAAGTACTGGCTCGATTCTGGAGCTTTCAATTTCTAAAGTCATGATACAAGATATAGACAAGCATATAGACATCATAAACGATTCTCTTCTATGGGCGAAAGAATATGGGAAGGACTCTTTCCCCTCTGAACAGTTTAAGGAGTATCGCAGGAAACTATCTACGATACGTAAAGCCTTAACAGGAAACTGTTCAGCTGCCGCGTATGGAGAAAGTCAGGTGGGTAAATCCTATCTGATGAGCAGTTTATTATCATCTTCAGAACATCCGTTTGTTATCGAAAATAATGGACGCGAATATAGTTTTATAGATGAGTTAAACCCAAGTGGTGGCAATAATGCCAAAATAGAGTCAACAGGAGTAATCACTCGCTTTACAATTAAGAAAGATAATCACGAAGTTAAAAATCAGATTAAAATTCTCAATCTTTCTGTTGTTGATATTATACTTCTATTAACGGACTCGTATTACAATGACATCAAAATAAATCTCGATACGACCCTCTCTTTTGAGGCGATAAATCGAGAATTAGATGAGTTGTCATCATTATGGCAAAGCAAAAAGGTTCAGCACGGTATTATATCAGAAGATGATATACGCGACATAAACGATTATATTAAAGATGTAATCGGAAATAATGCCGCGGCCATATATCAATCAAACTTCTGTAGGACTATTGCACCTGTCATACAATATGTTCCTTATGATAAATGGATTGATATTTTCAGTTTGCTATGGAATAAAAATCCTGAGATTAACCGATTGTTTGCCACACTAATAAACGCATATAAGAAGCTTGATTTTCAGCAAGAAGTGTATGTGCCTTTTGAATCTGTTCTTAGAACACGAGGGACTTTGCTCAAAATAGAGTGGCTCGATACCGTATGTGGAGTACAAATTGACACAGGAACTGATGATGTATATACGGATGTTTATGATGTAAATGGACATCTCATATCGTCGAACTTTAGCAAAGGTGAGTTATCTGCACTAATCGCAGAACTTACTTTTGAGTTGCCTGAATCTATAGCGCAGGACCGCAAGTTCTTAAAAGACATGGATCTTTTGGACTTTCCCGGTGCACGCTCCCGCGAAAAATATAAGGAAAAGGAAATTGCCACAGTACTTCCTAAGATGCTTCGTCGTGGAAAAGTTGCCTACCTTTTCAACAAATATTCACGGTCGCTGCAGATTAGTAGCGTATTGTTTTGTCATCATAATGACCAAAAGGCAGAACCCACTATTGGAGAGACAATCAATAATTGGATTGAAGAAAATATAGGCCTAAACCCGGAGGAAAGAGCGAAAATGCTCCGCTTAACAAATGGGATAGCGCCTCTATTCTTTATTGCCACTAAGTTTAACATCGATCTTGAACGTACAAAAACAGATAAAGCCGACAATTACGAAACCTTGGATAAGCACTGGAATCGTTTTGACACTGTGTTCCCTGAAATTATCAAACCGAATACATGGCTTGATGAATGGACACTGACAAGCAATTGTCAAATAATCCCATTCCAGAATATATATCCGCTCAGAGATTTCTTCTGGTCCGGGAAGAATGGTCTGTTTGATGGATACAGCGATGGAGCCATAAAGTCACCAGAGACTTCCATTCATACTAATGCAGACTATCCGGACTATCTTGACAGATTGAAGGATAGCTTCTTACGTCACAAATTTGTACGAACACATTTTGCCGATCCTGAGGCTACATGGTCGGAAGTCGCTACATTGAATAATGATGGGTCTAAAGCTATAATCCGAGATCTTGACTCGATTGCGGGTGTACTTGACAGAGCTCGCAGGAAGCGTTACCTTTCTCAATTGGAAACTCTCAAAAAAGAGCTACTCAATGCGTTGCAAGTATTTTATGAGCCTGAAGATACTGAAGCAAAGAACAAAAAAGTACGACTGATTGCAGGGGATATCAGAAGGTCTCTTCAACAGACAGTTGCAAAAGACCCCGCAGTATTCGGAAGAATATTAGACAGCTTTATGGTTAGCCCTGAAGTCCTACGAAATATCGCTTACGATATAATTGTCTGTCACACGGATACACCAAAAGACTTCAGTGCAGTTAATTTTATTCGTGCAAGTGCAGGTATTGATATTTCAGATAATCGCGAGACCAATATCCAAAAGCTTTTGACATATTATATTCTCGAAACAGAGGATGAACTGATAGAATACCTGAAAGCCCAAGGATTTGAGCTGGATGATGTAATAGCCAAGGAAACAATTACTTTGTCATCCATTGGTGATGTCATTACCAAGCATATTGTAGATTATTGGGTAGAGCATCTCAATGAAGTCTCACAATCTGTTGTTAAAAATCTACCCCATGCCGATGAGGTTGTCTTTATGCTTGTAAATCTATTCAAGAAACTGGAAGTAAGACGCTCTATATCAAACAAAATAACAAGATATACTGAAATATTTTCAGAAAATGAGCAACCCAATGCAATTGGTGACTTTACGGCTCTCACATTAAATAATTTTGTAAGTACCGTAGGTCGACACTACATGTCTGATGACGAAATTGGCGAACTTAAAGTGAAGGCGGGAAATTGTAGACTTCCAGTGGATTTCTCTCCTGCCGGATGGAATAAGGTTCGTAAACCACAGCCTTTGATAGAAACGCTAAAGGTATTTGACGAGTCGGCTACGATTGTCAATCAAGGCAGAATCGATATCTCAGTATTACGTCAACTGCCATTTTGGAATAATTATCAAAGATGGGAGAATTTCGTTATTATCGGTTTGATATATTCATCTGACATTTCGCATTGTGATCCAGTATGCAATGCGAAGGTAAAGGATTTAATTGAACGTTCACAACCACTTTATACCGCATAATATGGACAATCATACTTTTATAGGAAAACGCAAAGTGGGAAGCACTGAGATCTGTGATTTCACAGATTATCAGGGCATAGGACGTGACCCTCTTTATAAACGATATGATAGCGTTTATAGCATCATTAAGAAATATGTCAATCCTCGATTCACTCATTTCTTGGCAGCACCGGATTATTCAGTAAATGATGATGCGGTAAATTGGTATATTGATGAGTGGAGCGAGACCCCTGAAACACTCAATAGTTTACAAGGTGAAAGACATACCAAATATCAGTCAATAAAGGATGAGACCATAGCTCACTATCGGGAGGTTGTTAATAATCTTTCTGGAGAGGAGCTACAAGTCATGGCTTGTGCATTGCGATATATCGATGATGATTTCATATTCTGTTGTGATGATAAAGTCTTTGTTGTTGCATGGGGTATGACACCAGATACTCGTAAACATATTAGCAAAGGCGAACTTGTTCATGAATCTCCTTCTGTTACAAAGCACAAGCTGACATTTGATGTAGGAGAACATGGGGTTCTCTCATCAAAACTTAGTAGTCATATTTCACTTCCTGAAGGAACAGAAATATCTTCTAATGATATTCCTGTTGTTTCACCATCTGATGGTTATACTTTTACCGGATGGGAGCCGAATCCATACGGGATAAAAGTGACCTCTGATATGACATTTGTTGCAAAATATGACAAAGTTGAAGTCTCTCCGGTTATGCCTCCTGTGCCACCGATATCTCCTCGCGTACAAGCTGCGACTTGTCGCTTTAATGCTGGCGAGAATGGTAAATTAAACGGTAATCCGGAGATTACTAAAACCTTAGGTTCCAGACTTCAGGCAAGCGACATCCCCAATGTGACACCGAATAAAGGCTATACCTTTAAGGGTTGGGACAACAATCCTATTGACTCATTGGTCAAGGGGAATACGACCTTTAATGCAATATATGAAAGGAACTTGCCATGGTATAAGAGACTGTGGTTGTGGCTCACTGGCAGTGGATGTCTTAAATGGCTATTATGGACATTATTGGTCTTATTATTGCTACTTCTTTTCTCGTGGCTATTCAAGGATTGCCATGGTTGTACACGCTCAGTAAACGGAGTTGAGGAGCCCGATAGAATTGTGACCGCAACCGGTGACACCATTGATGATAATGGAGTTGCTAATCCAATATCATTACATGATGGCAAATTACCGGATGACCCGTCTATTGTCGCGCCGATAAGAAACGAAGATGGACAAATGCCCCCGATAGAAAGAGAAACGGGTGTTCCACCAGTAATCGCCAACCGACTGTTTCTGTTTCTTGAAAATGAGAATGACAATGTTGACGCACTGGCAGCCGACTTCAAAAAGGCTTATCCCGATGATCAATATTCCATCATCGGATTTGACCGAGATGTAAAATCTCTATTAATTCAGATACCTGAGAATGAAAGAGATGAGATAAGACGCACGATAAATTCCAAAATACCCAATCACAAATTCATTGTATTTGATGAGGAAATATATGAATTAAATGGCCATCTCAGCACAACGTCAGCATCGTCACCCGGATGGCACTTGAACGCAGTAAAAGCGAGAGAGGGATGGACGATAAGTAAGGGGAGTCCAGCTATAACGGTAGCTGTTGTTGATGATGGCATTGACGCTTCACATCCGATGTTTAAGGACCGCATTGTAAACGCATATAATGTTTATACTCAAAATAATGTCTTAAGCAAAGGTGAAGGTCATGGAACGCATACCGCTGGGTTGGCGGTTGGCTCTCTTGATTATCAGAATCAAGGAGCTGCGGGAATTGCACCGGATTGTATGCTAATGCCAGTACAGGTCATAGACAATAATATGTGTCCGCTGTCTGCCTTAGTCAGTGGGGTTATGTATTCTGTCCATAAGGGAGCAGATGTTGTAAATATTTCTATCGGACCATCATTCCAAGGACTTAACCAACTGCCGGTAGAATTACAGAATCAGATTGCCCAGACTCAATTCAAGAACGTGGAGAAACTCTGGAATAGAGTTTGTAAGCTCGCATCAGATAAGAAAACTATATTGGTGTTTGCGGCTGGTAACGATGACATCCTTTCAAGTATTCCGCCAGAGAATCGATCGGCTGTTGCCATTACTGTAGGAGCAGTTGACCAGAAACTATATCCAACGGATTTCACAAATTATGGTCCATGTACCGACATATCAGCTCCCGGTAAGGAGATTTATTCTTCTTTCCCGAATAAAGACTTTAGGAGTTGCGACGGTACAAGTATGGCTGCACCAATTGTATCAGGTACAGTCGCTTTGATGAAGTCTATAAAAAAAGATTTGACAGTGGAGCAAGCAAGAAATGTCTTGTATAAGACCGGATGCGATGTCTATGGTAATATGCCCCCCATGGTGCAGGTTAATCTCGCACTTGATGCTGTGAAGAAAGGTGATTTTTCGGCACCGACAACAAGGACAATGCGCCCTGTACCAGAGACTGCAATTAATTCTTCTAATGGTGATGCACCTTCATCATGGTCAGATCCAGCAACTGCGATAGTTGCCATAACGGGAGAAAATAATGTGATAGTTGATCCATCTCCTGTTGGCAATGTGACGGCTCCGGTTACTGAGAACGAGAGTGATTATGACGCAATACGCCGCCTGATTGCTATTTATAAACAAAAAATTTCCGAGCTGGAAGGACAGCTGCCTGAAAATAAAAAATAATGAACGAAAAACTTCAATTTTCTTGGGGTCATATAATAGCATTCTTGGCCCTGATTGCAGTAAGTTATATATCTTTTGTCGGATTTACATATCTGACAAACGGTAATTTTACCTTTGCCTTAATTGGTATGGGTATAACTGATATTGTCTTCATAATCTTTTTTATCGGAGCCCAACAAATGAAGGCATCATGTGTCAAAATGAGACGAAAAATAATATGGGAACGAATTTTTATCTTTGGTTCTCCCATTGTCTTTATTGCAGGCATGATTTCAATGTCTCACTTCTGGACCGTTAGGAGTCAGAATGAAGAGATTGTTGAAACCTTTAAAAAATCCATAAACAGTTCAAAGCAACTGTTCACAGACTATGAAGAATATTCAAATCAAAGAATAGAAACATACCAGAATAATCTGACACGAATAATTATAAATAAAAGTTCAAATCCGCAGGCATTTAAAAACGCAGGTTTTGAGGATTCTAAGGCAACTATACAAAGAGACAATATGGTGGAGACACTCAGACTTCAGTTATTGTCTCAAAATTACGATTCGTTAAAGACAGTTGCTAACAAATGGATTGATGATGCAGACCAAGGTGCAAGTACCTGGAACGTCTTTCTTTTGGGTAATACTCAAGAGATAAAAGCAGCTTTAGGTAACTGGGAGAATCAATTAAAATCTTTTTCCGCGAAAGAGATGTCAAATGAGTCAATAACCGGCACAGTTGACCATTTTCAGAGTAATGGGGCGAAGAACGCCATTGTTGGTATTGATAGCCTTACGTCTTCATTTACCAATCAAAAGTTCCCAACATTAGGAGCAATTGTTTACGGATTGATCATATACTTTATGCTTTTATTCCCATATTTCCTCCAAGATAGACATACAAGAAATGTCTATAGATTAATGGGATCCGAAAGTAAAACTAAGCATACAAAAGTAAAAGCTACAAAACCACGTAAGACATCACCAGAAGAATCTTACGGTGATTCGACTGAGGAAGCCCCATCATTAAATTTTGAAGAAAACAACGACTATCCCTCGTTTTAAAATGTCAACAAAAGAACAAATAATAAACAACCTTCGGGAGTATAGTGCGTCTGAGATAGTCCACGCCATAAAGTGTGGAGAGGTTTCTATGTACGAACTGAGCAAAAAAGGTAAGCTGACTCCTTTGATGAAAAAAAAGATTGAAGAGCAAATGGCTTGTGAATCTGTCGAGATAAATGTTACTGGTCCAGTAACAGAGTCTTCTGAAGAGTTTACTGAAGGAATCCCGCCGTCGGTTAATGAGAATTTAGAAGAACAAGCTATTGCGGCTACTCCTACCGAAACAGATATTCCATCTATTCCAGTTATTACACCAGTTTTATCTTCTCAAAGTACAGAAATAGATTCTGAGATTTTGGATAATAAAGGAATGTTTAAACGTGTCTTTTCCTTCAAGGGAAGAATACGGAGAACCGAATTTGGGCTATCATATATCATATTTTTAGCATGGTATCTTGGATTTGTAGCCGTTACAGAAATGAATGATGTTAATCCAGTGCTCGCGCTATTTATTATCCTTACGATAGTCCCGGCTTATTGGTTCCTGTGGGCTCAGGGTGCAAAAGATGTCATGACAGAGGTAATTCAGGCTGGTATCAAATCATACCCTTTTATTTTCTTGTCAGGATATTCGGTGGAAGCGAGGACGGCATAAATGATTATGGAACAAATCCCAAAGAATAAATAACACAAATATATGCCAAGTAAACAAGCAATTATCGACAATATTGAAGAATATTCCGCTGTCGAACTTGTACAGTATATCAAGGACGGCATTGTGACATTCAACGAATTGTGTGACGAAACAGACGGATACTTTCCTGCATCAATAAGGAAGGAAGTCCAGCGTATGCTTGCCGGATCAGAGGACGATGACTGGCAGGATGCTAAAAGAATAAACACAGAGGAAGCCTTCCTTAACTTCCTTAAAACATACCCCGACAGTCATCACGCTGAAGACGCTCGCACGGCTATTGTCAACATTCAACGTGAAACTGCAAATAATGCTCGTCAGGGCTTATGGGACTCGATTGACAAAAATGACATTTCAGCATTACGAAATTTCATACAGGAAAATCCCACAGATTCACACTGTATGGAAGCAAGGAGATTGATTAATGCTATTCAAGAAGAGGAGTTTCTCGGTTTTGATATTAACGCTTTAATCGATCGGATTCACGCTATCCAGACTGATAAAGATGTCAACGATCCTGATGCGGAAATAGTAAATGAAATTAGTAACCGCCTTAAGCGTAAGAAGATTTCTCAGAATGATTTGCTCGCAGTTATCAAGAAAGATAACAACCTACTGAGAGCATCAGTCCTGAAGAAACTCATCAATGATGGATATCTTGAATATTCCGATTTTCTTAAGATTGGAATAGATAAACGCTTCATTCAGCATTTAGCCAAAGGAGAATCCAAGCAGCGCTTTGGATCAACCAAAGATCTTCAAAAGATCAACAAGGTTTCAACCGAAATCTATTTTTGGGGGATCCCATCCTCTGGTAAGAGTTGCGCATTGGGTGCCGTTCTGAGCGTAGCAAATAACGGATCTGTTGCACGCAGCATGTCTAAGGATCCCGATTGCCAGGGCTACGGATATATGACTCGACTCTCTCAATTGTTCAAGTCAGATGGGAAAGTTGGAACCCTTCCAGAAGGCAATTCTATCTATTCTACATACGAGATGGGATTCGATTTGGAAGATGAGAATGGAGCTTCACACCCAATAACTTGTATCGATTTAGCCGGAGAGTTAGTTCGATGCATGTATAAATCTGATGCTGGAGAAGAAATGGCAGATGATGAGATAAAGGCTCTTGACACATTAACCAATGTACTTGTTGACAATCGTACCGTCAACCGCAAAATCCACTTTTTTGTCCTTGAGTACGGAGGAGAGGATCGCAAATATGAAGGTTTAAGTCAAACGGAATACTTGGATGCAGCATTACGCTATATCGAACGTACGAAGATATTCCAGACTGAAACAGACGCAATCTACTTAATGCTAACTAAAGTGGATAAAACGGGGGTCACTGGTCAGGATCTTGTAAGAGTTTTAACAGACTACATTGAAAACAACTATAAGGGCTTCTATCAGGGGCTGGAAAAAATCTGCCGAGACCATGAGATAAACGGTGGTAAAGTTGAGAGAATACCCTTCTCTTTAGGAGAAGTATGTTTCCAAGATTACTGCTTGTTCAATGAAGCCCCAGCTGCCAATGTGGTAAAAAAACTGTTAATTCGTTCCAAAGGATTTAAGAACGGAAAACTTCAAAAAGTACTAAACATATTCAAGCGATGAACAAAATAGGATTCCGAATCTATCGGTTCAAAGAAGGTCCTTCTATAGGACTAACTGTAAACGAAGGAGACTGGACCAAAAAGGTCGTCGATATTCGTGATATCCTTAAGTTGTATAACTCTGAGGATGAATCTAAGTTTGCAATGTTTATGAGCTTCAGCGAAAATGGAGCATACATAACTATTGCGCGCTCGATATCCGGACGTGGCGGAGATAACACTGCTGCGTGGATTTACATTCCTAACAACATAGAAGTAACTGGCACCGAGATAATTCAGATTATTGATGTTGTCAAGGAGGAGCTCTCTGCGTCAAAAAGCAATGTAGAACGACTTACTCAAATCTTTGCTAAAGATTACAGAACAACGGAATCCGCTGCTTATATGCCGTCATCCGTTGAGAAGATTTTTGCAAAACGAAATGTTGGCTTCTATCCTCTGAAAGACATAATCGGAGAAAAACGCTATCAGCCGATTTATTCCAAATACCATGCTATCCTTATCAGTGATAATGACAGCATGGAAATTGTTGACAATAATCTTGCAGATCTAACAAATGAAATATTGGTAGAAACATTTGTTTTCTGCCCACCAGTTAAACAAGATATTCCTAATGGTGTAACTGTCCACTTTAACAGCCCGGGGTTCCCATTATTCAGTAAGCCAGTTCGAGTAAATAAATCCAGTCGTATTAGCCTTGTTTTCAAACGTACCGGATTTGAAGACATTCCATACATGGATAGCGTAGAAGAGAACGATCAAATCTGCGGAGTACCTATATTTTATTGGAAGAAATCTATTTCAAGAGACTTCTTTAAGGTTATTGCTGCGCATGATTCAAATATAGATTTGACAAGCGATGCAACTATAACTATAAATAACGAAGAGCTTAAATGGCATCAACCTATGATAATCTCAGAACACGATGCCCGACAATCCAAAGTCTGTATCTCTGTTAATGGTTATGAACCTGCCGAAGGATACCCCAATCTTCTCAATGCATCTACGCAAATAACTGTGAAACTTCACCGTGCTGAACGTACTCAATCTTGGGAAATAGAACTTGCAAGTGGTCATACCGCCGTGATGGACCTACACTCCAAATATCTATCTGGCGATAACTATAACAGTCCGATTAAAGGATATAACAGAAAGGACGGAGTGCTCCGATATACAAACTTCGGTGTACTCAAACAACGAGCTATCGGCTTTCTGATGGCTGTTGCTACCTTCATTGTTATATTCCTGTGTGTAGCTTTATACGAATGGTTTAATACCCATAAATTCGAGTGGCAACTGAATTGGCCCCCCTTGAAAGTAGAGAAGGTAGGCTCTTATAAAACTCCTTCGTCTTCTATCGAGAACACTTCCCCTAATCCAGGAAGCGACCCTAACCCTCAATCTACAGGATCAGAAGATGCCCTTAGATCATTATCGAAAGCCATTGCTTACTTAGATAATGAGTCCGGAACATGGCAACGTGATTCGTTGAATTTCTATCCTGATTTAGAACACTTGTTTGAAGAACTTAATACTTATGAGATAGATAGTCTACTCAACAGGGCATCTATACTACAAAACTCTACTAAGTTTAATGAAGTTCTTGACGCGATTAGGGAAAATCGTGAGAAAATACAAGCAAACAGAAAGATGCATTATAAAAGATTCTGTCAAGATGGAGACTATACTATAACTGTGACGAAATACATAGACAAGTTGAATAAGCCAATAGAACAGCCAGGGAAGGAAAGTGATGCTGGCACAGGAACGCCATTTGACAATGGAGGTTCTAAAAACGAAGAAAAACCAACGAACGGAAGCGTAATGTAAAAAGTAATGAAGACATCATTCAAAATACTGCTCCTTGTATTGTTCTCAATCGGAGCTATAGCAGGTGTACTCGTGTTTGCTAAAACACGAGTCGCACCTCCTTCAAATCTTGAATTAGTAGATCAATATTCAATAAATCTTGAGTCCGAAGCTAAGTCTTTTGATAATATAAAAGATTTTTCTGAAAGCAAAGAAGCATACGTCCGGATGGATGATCGACTCCGGCGTTTCCTAAATGAGAACGCAATAGACTCTAAGGTTTCCGATGAGTATAGAAAGAGGATTGATGAAAGCTATGGAAAGGTTCTTAAATCTTACAGCTTTGATCTTCTTCAAAAATCTGTGTGGCCTGAAGAAAAACTGAATGAAATGTTGACAATGCTTTCATCCCTAAGGGCTGATAAACTCACAACTGGAGAGAATGCCGTTACAGAAGACTTTATCACATCTGCAGATAAAATCAATAATATTGTGGGGGTGTATCGGACAGCTTTACGTTTTTCTAAAAACGTATCCTTTAATGGAGTAAATGATGCTTCATCAAGAATACAAAAAGCTAAAAGTTATAGTACGGCTGAATATCTAAAAAATAACACTGCGTTAGTCAATGCTCTGGATATTCTCCCAAGTCGTATAGCCAGGTCTCATTATGGCTATGTGAGTAACCTTGTGAATGCTTTGGGTAATTACAGTGATATTACAAAAGATTATTATATGAATACCTTAATTCCCCGGGCTGATAATGCAATAACAGAATATAAGAATACAAAAATATATGGCGGGAATAAACCAAACATATCTGATTTAGAGAATAGAGCTATAAGTTTGGTAACGTCGGCAATGAATTATTATGGAGATTAAAATAAATAGAATGAAGCCTTTGGCTATACTAATATTAACCATCCTTGCATTCTCACAAAAGATATACTCACAAGAGAATGCTGATACCATAAGCAATTCAAAGGGTCTTGAAGCTAATCTTCCCGATGGTATTGTGAAATTATTAGCAGAAAATTCAGCCCAAATAGATTCTTTAATCGGTGCCAACTCGGCATTAAAAGGGCTGTTAAGGGAATCTCAACAAGAAATAGAAGTAAAGGACAGAGAAATAACAAATTTGAATATCAAGATTGATGATTTGCAAAATACCACAATCAAACGTCTTGAAGCCTCAAACGATACATTGCAAAGACGTCTTATCAGCATGGCATCAAATTTCCTTTATATTCCCTATGATGAATATAGTATCGAAGAGATAGCCATTCCTGCGTTCCTCTCCACAAAAGGTACATCTGCCTACACGCGTTATCAAAACAGATTACCTTTACTTCAAAATTATAAGTCGGACATAGCAAGTCTTGTTGAAAGCTTGACTCAAATAGAAAAAGATTTGGAATGGGGAATAGTTCGGAACCAAAAAGCTAACGAGCATCTGAATAATCTTAAAATATCCCCTCTGTATCAAAGATATTCTTCGTATGATGATTGGGAGAATACTTATCTTGGAGGCCAGATTCAAATAATATGCGGACTTCTTAAATCCCCTGTTGAACAAACCTCATCCAAATTAAAGAATATTCGAACAAACCTTGAAAGACTACTAAATAACAATTAAATGCGACGCTTATATTTTATTCTCTGTTCATTTTTACTAATTGCCTCTGTTTGTAACACTATGGAGGCACAGTCTTTAATGCAAACAGCAAAAAAAGCTGAACAACGAGCAAAAGAGTTAAAACAACAAGAATCGACCCGATATAATTCAATAATAGACTCTAAAGATCTATCAAAATACAATCAATTCATTACAGATTATCCAAATAGTAGCAAAACTCCGGAAATTCGCAAGAGAACACAAGAGATTAAACTTTGGAATGAAGTGAAATCTACAAATACCATAACAGCATATGAGAAATACCTTCGAACTACCCAATATCATTGGTATGACAAGGATGCAAACAATTCTATATATAATCTGAAAAAAGCAAAAGAAAAAGATGCATGGAACAAAGTGGTTGCAACCAATACTATCCAAGCATACCAACAATATTTAAATGACAATCCGTCTTCCGGATACAAGCAAGATGCAGAAATTGCAATAAACAGGCTACAAGGTTCATATATATGGGAAACGATCAAACACTCAAATGACATTGATGCGTTACAAAGTTTTATCTTACGTTATCCTCATGCTCAAGAACGCTCTATTGCAACCATACGATTACACGAATTAAAAGGATGTCAACATTATAAAGATGGGAATTTAGGGTCTGCTTATGTTGAACTTTCTAATATAAATAGGGATAACGTCTCTTACTCAAATAAATATATTTATGATGAAGTTATGGAATACAACGAATTCTCAAAACTTGGTGCTTATTCATCAGAAACATCCTTACTAAGTTTTATGAGAAAATACCCAAGCAGTAAGTACACTACCCAAGTGAGTAATATGATTGCAGTTGCAAAAGCCATAAATTTGGGAGACTATGCTTCTTCTGATGACTATAATCGGGCTCTAAGCTATGCAAAAGACAACTATACAAAAAAAACTGTACAATCTTTTATTTCTATAAATAAGAAAAAACAGAAGAATCATAAAAAGGCTATTAATTCTTTCAAAAGAAAGAATAATGGAGGGACTTTAAATCTTGGATTTAATTTTATAGATTTCAGCAGTAATTTTGCAGAAGGAGGCAGGGGACAAATTTTATATTTTAATGCTGGCCTTTTTCTAAGAATTGGGAATTTCAAAGACCGGGTTCAATTTGCAGTTGGTTTGCTTCCAGGAGTTATCAACTATGAAGTTGATAATACATATGATGATTATTACAAAGAAACTTCTTTCTGGATGCCTTTATCTACAAATCTAAAACTCAATTTGTTTGAAGTATCAGATACCTCCAATTTATTCATATATGGACAATATCAATATAATTTAGTTAAAAATTCCGATGTTCAAAGTGATATGTCTTGGGGTGCAGGATTTGGCATTTCATGGAAACATTTTGATTGGCAATTATATTACAAAAGAGATGTTGTTACCACTAATTTATATGATCCAACAGGCTGTTTTGGCACATCCCTCTCCTATTATTTTAAAATATTATAAACAATACTTCGGCTTTTTGGGGAGCAATTGCTTGGGGTGGTTATCTGATTATTAAAGGACTCTATCACAAAATGGGGTAACTTAAACATTACTTATCTAAATCTTATGAAAATACCGGGATTAACTTTTTCGTGGAAAAGGGCTTTGGGAGTGACCCAGATGAAGCAGCAGATTGCCCGCTCCTCTGGCATACCGACCTCTCGTGCCGGTCTTGAACGAAAGATCGGCAAGGCGATCATCAAATCCATATTAGGCAAATGATGGCGGTTCATACAATAACGCTACCGATTTATACATTTGGAGGTGGTTGTTTACCATTCACTGCTACATCGCATATATCTTTGCAAAGGAATTCCATCTTCTTAATTCTGAACAATGATTAAACAAACATTTGCTGTGGTTGCAAATTCGCTGCTGTTTATTGGCAAAAAGACAGGATTGACTTATAATGAAGTGAATATCCTTGTATATTACTTGCTGATACCTCTGTCTTGGACCGTGATGTTCGACTGTTGGCTGAGTCTCCCCATAACCTCTGCCGCTCTTATGTGCGTCTGGATAAGAATATTCATTGCCACAAGACACACGTTTAGGGAATGGTGTGATCAGGCTTTTCAAGACTCTGTCAATTTCTTGAATTGGTTCAATCGTTGGGGCGGCAATTATGTTCTCAATTCGGTAATAATCTGTGTGTTGTTGCCGTTGTTTATCTATGGTATTTTGATTTGGTTGCTTTTACGATAACCACTATATATGAAAACAAGTTTCTATTTCTTTCTCTGGTTTATAGTCTATTATCTGATCGGGCTTACCGGAAGCCCTCTACTGATACAGAACGACTTTTTTGTCGCCCTGATACTCGTGTTTTTCATCAGCCGACTCGACGGTAAATTTTTTGCTCAGGAAACTCAATATCAAGCCAATCTAAATCGTGCTTATATCTTTGAGATATTCTACACCAATGATGCCTGGAAGATGGCTAAGATTATCCGCAATAAGTTAATCGGTCAGACCGTCTGGGCAATTTATTGTATTCTGACCGTAATAGGTTTGCTTGCCTTGCACAGCTCCGATATATTCGCATACGTCATATTCGGGTTGTTCGGAGTCGCATCAATGATTGCTTCTTCGAAATGTCTTTCTCAGTATAGGACAATCAAAGAAGATGGTTTACCACCGTTTGATGAATCGCAATTCTCTGAAGACGGCGAATTGTATGCCAAATATTGCGAACTACGTAGGCAATATCCGGTACAGGCACTTCAACCCCAGGCTCCCTCTATCTCAAAATGGGTAAATATTGCTTCCATCATATTCGCAGCTGCTTGTATCTGCGGAGGACTGTTCTATCTGTTTTTAATTCTTTTCAAACTTAGCCATATAAACGTGCTTTTTTCAGCCATGCTCATATGGGCTGTTCTCGCAGTTTATTTCGGCATAAAAGACCTCGTCGGCAGCATCCGCATCCTCCAACATAAACCCATCCCCTCCCTCAAATAAAACCCTTTCCGGAATGAAAATCAAAAGAAACGTTCCTTCAATCGAAATTCACGAATGACGAGTTTCTTTTTACCTTTTTCAACTTTCGGTATAATTAATCAAAGAAACTTATAACAACTCAACTTTCGCTTGTGAGGGTTGAATTTGGCATACTGAAATATGAGACTTTACAAAAAAATACTGATATGTGTGGCAGCAGTGATGGCTATGGGGTATCTAATACCCTATTCCTTCAGGAATCCTGTTGAAGGTGCTACCCGCAATGACTACAATCAGGAATCTTTCTGGTATTATCCTTGGGGTACATCGATCACTCACAAGGGTGTGGATATTGCCACGAAAGTAGACAATATTGTCTATTTCGGCAATTTCGGTATTCCCACCTCGGAAATCGAATCCGAAGAGAACTATTATGATTTCTTCAACAATCTCTTTTTCACCCTATCCAATTTCCCTATAATCAAATAATTCAACCATGGCAAAATATTTTCCTATAACAACAATTCTTCTGACTCTCCTTGTCTCGTGTTCTTCCAAACCTAAGACGGAGTCTCCCCGGAATCAGTCTGCATCCCGCACTTGAGACTAATTTCTATTATCTTGCAGAAAATGGCGATACACTGGTACAAAATCAGAAAATCGTAATGAAGCCGGATTTTTCTCTCTACTACGTCAACATAAAGTATAATTCAAGGACATCTCCCGAAACGGGTGAAAAGATCGTTTCCACATTCCAGTTCAAGGACTGACCTTTACCCCCTTGTTAGCCCTTTCAAAATTTTGTAATGTAAAGCAATAGATTGTAAATTTGTATTAGAATTTGGATGTGTCTATGCCGTTGATAAGAATCATATTTGTCTTGGGGTTGCTGATCTGCAAGCGTCATCCGGATCCCTACCATTGGGCACCGTTCATGCTTATCAACTGACATCCGCTCACTCCCGATAAAGTCACTATTTACCTTCTGCATATTATCGGGATTACCATATGTAACCAACAATTAAGGATATGACAGAAACCTTTTGGCGTTTTGTGATTATGATTATCGGAGTCTTTTTCCTTAGATGGCTTTTCAATGCCATTCAGGACAGGAAAGACGACGAAGAAATCCAACGCAAGTTTTATGACGACGGGGCAGGTCCCGAACGACCGCCCTTTTGTGAGACACCTTCCTCTCCTTCTGAAGCGGATCCGTTGCATGACAAGGCAGCCCTTCAAGCAATGGATCCGGAACCGAATTGTGAAACTATGGAATTAATAAAAAAATATCAACAGGATATGACTGAAAAAGAGAATTTACGACTGCAGAATAAAGAATTGCTTTTGACAACTCTGCAGGAAATGGGATGTCAGCCGCAAGAAGCTCCCGACGAGGACAGAATATATATTAAATATCAAGGTGAGAACTTCTGCATAGACCAGAATCTTAGTTTCATAAGAATATGGGATCTGCCGTTCGCAGATGTAAATGTCATAGACACTAATTTACCTCTCATAATCGAGACCATCAATACGGCTAACCACTGTATGGGCCCTACTATTATATTATCGGATCCTGATGAAAACGGCAAACGCAACATGATGAGTCGTATGGATTTACTCTTTTCCACGTTTATTCCTGAGCCGGCATCATATCTTGCCGCCGTCTTTGAGCTTTTCTTCCAAATAAAACATACATTTAAACTCGAATTGGATAAAGCCCTCGACCCCTCAGGCGAAGGAAAAAATTCCAACCTGTCCACCTCCCAGCCATTTCTGAACTAAATTTAATTTTTGATTTACCTTCCCGGGGTTGATGGTATTATAAGATACAAAGGGAAAACAACCCGCCAAAACAATATAAAAAACATCAAACGAATAATGGAAAAAACCACAGTCTTCAATCTCATCATCCTTGATGAAAGCGGCTCAATGATCCCGCTTTCAGAACAAACGATAGAAGGATGCAACGAAACACTTAACCTCATCCGTTCGCTCGAAGAAAAACACGGCGACACTCAACGCAACCTTGTCAGCATATACCTCTTTCAAGGAGATTCGGAGGTTCAATCAAGATATGTCTATCATAACCGACCTATCAATGAAATCTCCAATATGAATCCCGACTCCTATCGTCCTTGGGGATCCACCCCTCTTCTCGACGCCGTCGGATCCACTCTTTCCGAACTTTTGACAGTGGCGGCAACTCATGAAGATTCCACCGGAATCGTGACTATCATCACTGACGGAATGGAAAATTCTTCACACGAGTTTTCATGGGGACAGGTTTCCAACCTTATTTCCCAATCAAAGGAATTAGGGTGGACAGTCAACCTGATCGGCGCAAATATCGATGTGGAAAAGATGTCGAAGAAAATTCAGATCGACAATGTCATGGCATTCAAGGCTTCTAAAAAGGGAACTAAAAAAATGTGGGAAGAATTCAATTCCCGTCTTGCCATTCACGAGGAATCAAGAATTATGTACGAGAAGAAATGCTCCGGTTCAAAACAGGATAAACTAAATTTGCGAAAAAGGATATCAACCGACTTTTTCATGGACACCGATACCGAAGAATAACCGGAAGTGCCGCTCCGGCACAGACATCATTCGCTACAGACTTGCCTGCCGACGGGGAATCCGGCGTGTCATCATCTACGGATATGACATCCGGTTCCCCATTTTTTTTGTATCAATTATCCCATCCCTTCGTTTTCATTAAGATAAAGTATTGACCAAGCTGTATTTTTATATTAATTTTGCAAAAATATCACCTATCAAAAATGCCAACGAATTTTCAGGAAATCGCCAATCAATGGTATGAGAAAATGAGATTGCCATTCTTCAATCTCATGATCAGCCGCTTCCCCCGGCTCAGAGGTGGAGAGATTGAGGATATCTATCAGAATATCTTCATTGCAATTCAAGAAAACATTGAAAAGGGAAGAATCAAAGACAACACATCGTGGTATTCCTACATAATGACCGTGGGATATAACCTTGCATGCAAACACATGCGGCATGCCGACATAACCGATTCATATGATGGTTTTGACGATAATCACGACAGACCGACTACTCTTGACCGTATCACAGCCATAAATCTTGAGCTGCAGGAAGAAGACATCTCTCTTTTCGACAATCCCGAGGCAGACATAGTTTTAGGTGAAGAGATCGCACGCACTCCGGAGCCGTGCGCCACCATCCTGAGACTCTTTTACTATGAGCGTATGCCCCTTGCAAACATTGCCGAGGTAATCGGGTTCAACTCTGCAAGAAGCGTACAATCGCGCAGATGGCAATGCGTGAGAAATCTTATTTCTCCTGTCAAAGCGGCTCTTAAAAGGGCTGGAATAATCAATTAATCTTATACTTATTATGCAAAACATACAGCAATTTGACCGCTTCATATACGGAGAGTTATCTCCGGAAGAGAGAAAAAAGTTTATCAGCCGGCTCAAGACCGATAAGGATTTTGCAACTGATTTCAAGGCTTATATATTGACAGTGGCGGGAATCTGCAAGGAAGCACAACAGGATGATATTGAATTTGCCACAGCAATGAAAAATATCACCCCGGAACAATTACTGGAAATAATGGGATATAGAAAGCACTCTCCTTTCCCATCTCAGACCTATGATGCCCCCTTGCCCGGAGCCCGTTTCGATCTGGCGGTCGGCTATCCGGAATCCGCGCCCGTCTGCAACGCCTCTGCTTCATCTAAGATCCAGGAGGAGCGATCTAAAATTGATGAGGAACGATCTAGAATTGATGAGGAACGATCTAAAATTGATGAGGAGCTCCCCTCGCTCCGTGGATGTTATATAGATCTGTCAAAAAATGGTAAAGGACAAAAAATATCTGAGATCGAAGCACCGGTGACCAAGAAAAGCGAAAGCAGCGCCAAAATACGAAGCGCAAAGACATGGAGCGCCAAGACATGGATATGGCAAGCCTCGTCTATAGCGGCTGTCGTTCTCATAGCTTTCATTGTGGTGCTTGATTTCGAAAAACGTGGCAGGGAAAATGTCGACAATGTGGTGTTCAGTTTTTATGCAGATGATCTGTCGGCGGTATCCAGAGGAGGGGATGACACCTCAATCGGTTCAGACGGGCAATCATTTACTCTCGAGGCATACGCTTCGGATCCGGCAAAAGCGATCCCTGTTTTGATAAAAAAATATGAATCCGCCGACTCTCCTCAGGACATAGCTATCTACGGCAAGCTTCTTGCCTTGGCATATATTAAAGCACATGACCGTCGGAACGCCCGGATTGTATTGCAAACTATAATTGATAAATTATCAGCGTATTCTCCCGACTGGGATGACACGATATCGGAATGCCGGACTATTCTCAACGCCGTAGGATAGTGACTCTGATTTCCTCAGGCACCCGATATTTGCAAAACCGATTGCAGCTATTGAAATAAACTATTGATATCATAAAACCATTATACAGATGCGGCGTTAACTTTGCGATGAATTTAAAAATCGAAAAGTTATGACTGCATCTGTTATAATATGGCTTTGCGTAGCCGTGTTTCTGTTGGTTGTGATATTCATGAGAGTGGCTGACGATAAAAAGGAAGGCAACGGTCATCAATTGAGAAACAGCCGCCGCAGATTTAAAATTATTGAGCTTGGTAAGGAACGGGAAGAGTTTTTCATAGCCGGAGATCCCACCTCCCGCTCCATGAACGACGATTATGACATCATCGACAACATATCCGAATGAGGCGGTCATCGAGAGTGACGACCCCTTACGTCCCGGGAACGTGTCAGTACCCTCGAAAGAGGTGTGCCTGTTCCTGACCAATTATGCCGTTTCGCTCCTCGGATGCGGAGCCACCTGCATGCGGCTTGAGCGCAATGTCAACCGTATGGCGGCTGTATTCGGCAAGAAAGTGGAACTGACCATAATGCCCCGCCATGTCCACATGACCGTGTGGCATCCCGGGTCTGACGATTTCTTCACCTCCATATCCTCGGTAAAACCGGCTCCCATCAGCTTCTCGCTCAATACACGACTCAGCGAGCTCAGCTGGGCGGTCGCCGACAACAGTCTGTCTTTGGCGGAGACCCGGAAAAGATTCAGGAAAATCGTTTCTTCCGATTCTGAAAATCCCTGGCTCACCCTTCTGCTCGCGTCGTGTGCCAACGCCGCTTTCTGCGGCATTTTCGGAGGCGACGCCATAGCCATGGCAATCGTGTTCATCGCCACGGCTCTGGGATTCAACCTCAAGCAGGTATTGCTCCGGAAACATCTTGACTCAAGGATAGTGTTTTTCCTCTGCGCCTTCGTGTCGTCAGTGATCGGTGCCACCGATTTCCTTTTCCCTTACGGTGGAACCCCCGCCATAGCCGTCGGCACAAGCGTGCTCTATCTGGTGCCGGGAATACCGTTTCTTAACTCTTTCAACGATCTTATATACCACCACTATATCTGCGCCGTGGTCCGTTTCATCGATGCCATGGTGCTCACAGGCTGCCTCTCTCTCGGACTGTGCCTGGGGATGAAGCTGATGCATGTGGGCATGTTCTAACATTCTATCTTTTTTAAGCAACCTTGGGTTACTTGCTTAATTGAAAATCATATGCTTCTCGATTTCTTTAAAGACGCACTGCTCGCCGCTATAGCGGCGATAGGGTTCGGAGCCATAAGCCGGGTTCCGGCGCGTGCCTACATATGGTGTGGCATCATTGCCGCTGTAGGGCATTCCATACGTTTCCTCCTGATGTGCCCCGCTCTCCATTTCCACATCATAGCCGCCACGGGCGTCGCGTCTTTTATAATAGGTTCGCTCGCCGTATTCATCTCCCCTTACGCAAAGACTCCCGCGGAGGCATATCTTTTCCCGTCGCTCCTCCCGATGATTCCGGGCATCTACGCCTACAAATCGTTCGGCGGGGCAGCAATGTGCATGCTGGAAAATTCGCAGCAGGCGTTTGAATACTATTTTTATCAATTTGCTCAGAACGGATTCATCACAGTGACTATAATTCTCGCCATGGTGACATGTGCCACCATGCCAATCTTCATATTCAAAAAACGGGCGTTCACCGCCACCCGATGACATCATGGAACTTCGTCAGCTGAAATATTTCGTAAAAGTAGCGGAGACTCTTAATTTCTCCGAAGCCTCCAAAGCATTGTTTGTGACACAGAGCACCCTATCACAACAGATAAAACAACTTGAAGACTCGCTGGGCACAATGCTGCTATCGCGCACAAGCCACAGCGTGAACCTTACCGAGGCAGGCATGGAACTTCTTCCCCACGCCCGGCAGACTCTTCTCGATGCTGAAATGTGCGAACAAAGGATAAGAGACCTCGACAAAGGTCTGGGCGGGGTTCTGAATATCGGGGTCACATATTCCTTTAGCCCGATACTCACGGAATCCCTCTTTACATTCATGAAAGAGTTTCCAAAAGTGAAACTCAACATCCTTTACAAACCGATGGCGGAACTGATGGAGCTGCTTGTGGACCATCAACTTGACTTTGTACTTGCCTTCAAACCCAACAAACCGATACCCGGAGTGGAATCCCACTACCTTTTCCAAAACTATCTTGCCGCAATTGCCGCCGACTCACACCCTCTTGCCTCTGAAAAGACTGTCACTCCGGAAATGCTGGAGAAATATGATCTCGCCCTCCCCTCGCCCGGACTACAGGCACGCAACACCCTTGACTGCATGGCAGGCAACCTTATCAGCCGTCTCAAAATCAAGATCGAGCTCAATGAAGTGAATATCCTGCTCAAATTAATACGTGAAGGGAAACTTGTATCTGTGCTCGCAGAGGCGACTGTGCTTAATGAATCAGGGATCACAGCCATACCTATAGAAGGGGAAGGGTGTGAAATGGACGGATGCGTGCATACCCTCCGCGACACTTACCGCAAACGCTCGATGCAGGAATTTATCAAGATCCTAAGCTCCTCTCTCTCTGTAAAAGCCCGGCAGAACGCATGGTTATGAATGAGGCATACTGACCGGAATCCTCTCTCCCGGCAGAATCTGTCTGTCAGAAAAATATCTGCCAACAGATATACACCACATACAACGCCAGGAGCACACCCCCCTCCCAGCGGGTGACAGTCCGGTCGGCAAATTTCCATCCGAATATCCAGAACAATACGGCTGCTCCGGTCATCACCAGAAGATCCACCTCGGAAATATCGCCGAAAGGCAACGGCATTATTGTGCCTGTCACCCCCAGAACCAGAAATATATTGAAGATATTGCTCCCGATCACATTCCCTACAGCTATTCCGGGTTTCCCCTTGCGGGCGGCAACTACAGATGTGGCAAGTTCAGGAAGCGATGTCCCGGCAGCCACTATTGTCAACCCGATAAGTGCATCACTCATACCCATTGAGGAAGCTATCCCGGAAGCCCCCGCCACAAAACGGTCGCCTCCCCACACAAGCGCAGCGAGCCCTCCCGCCACCCATACGGCAGCTCTCCACATCGGCATCAACGGCTTGCCCGATGCACTCTCAGCACTCGGGTCGGAAGGTGATGCATGCTTTGCCTGAGAAAATGTGTAACGCATGAAAATGACAAAAAACAACAGGAAAAGTATCCCTTCCGGACGCGTAAGCACCCGTTCCCCCTCCACACCGAGCCACACGCCGCTCCCTGTCGCCAGCAATGCCACAGACGACAGGATGACCAAAGGCAATTCATTGATCATAATCGAACGTCCTATCCTGACCGGCTTTATAACAGCGACAAGCCCGATTATCACCAGCACATTAAATATGTTGCTCCCCACCACATTCCCTATCGCCATAGGTGCGCTCCCTTTTATTGCCGACACAAGGCTTATGGCAAGCTCCGGAGCCGAAGTGCCGAAAGCCACTACAGTCAGCCCCACCACAAGATCACTCACACCCCAGCGTCGCGCCATTGCGGAAGCCCCGTCTGTAAGAGCATCCGCACCAAGAAGAATCAGCACCAGACCGATAATAAGCCACAATATATCCATTTTATTATTTTTTATTTCTCCGGCAATGCGGATAAAAAACCTTACAATCCGACGGCACACCGGGCAATCCGGAGGCATACGGCAAAATAAAAACAAAAGACATACCCCTTTTTATCTTCAATAACAAAAATCAATACAAAAAATCCGTTTTTTAATCCTTAACGCGCATTTTTCCCTTTTTTTACCCTTTTTAATCCATTTTTTATCCCAAACATTAAATTTAAGCACTTTCTTGCAACAAATTTAAACCTTTTTTTAATCCTAATTTACTATCTTTGCACTGCGAATCACCCCCTCTCCTTCTCTTCTTGAAATCATCATGAAATAATAAGATATTATGAAAAAAGAATTTCTGAACCGCGCAGCCGACAACATCCGCATCCTGGCTGCCGCGATGGTAGAAAAAGCAAAATCCGGTCATCCCGGAGGCGCCATGGGTGGAGCAGACTTCATAAATGTACTCTTCAGCGAATATCTGGTCTTCGACCCGGCTGACCCGACATGGAACGCACGCGACCGCTTCTTCCTTGACCCGGGCCACATGGCTCCGATGCTGTACGCACAGCTTGCCCTGATCGGTAAATATTCAATCGAAGAACTAAAGCAGCTCCGCCAATGGGGAAGCCCCACGACAGGACATCCGGAATTTGACATTGCCCGCGGTGTGGAAAACACATCCGGTCCTCTCGGTCAAGGCCACACCTTCGCTGTGGGTGCCGCAATCGCTGCCAAATTCCTTGCCGACCGCACCGGCAATCCCGGATTCAGAAAAGAGACAATATACGCTTATATTTCCGACGGTGGTATCCAGGAAGAGATTTCTCAAGGTGCAGGTCGTATAGCCGGTCATCTCGGACTTGACAACCTGGTGATGTTCTACGACTCAAACGACATCCAGCTTTCAACTGAATGCAACGAAGTGTCGAACGAAGACACAGCCATGAAATACCGCGCATGGGGATGGAACGTCATGGAAATCGACGGACACGACGCCGACCAGATCCGGAATGCCCTCGATGCCGCTAAAAACGAAACGGAAAAGCCCACTCTCATTATCGGAAAGACAATAATGGGCAAAGGCGCCCGCAAGGCAGACAACTCTTCTTATGAACACAACTGCAAGACTCACGGCGCACCTCTCGGCGGCGATGCATTCCGCAATACGGTCATCAACCTTGGCGGAAATCCCGACGAGCCGTTCGTAATATTCGATGAAGTCAAAGAACTGTATGCCGAACGTGCCGAAGCCCTCAAAGGCATTGTGGCTGAACGCCGTGCTGAAGAAAAGGCTTGGGCGGACGCAAACGCTGAAAAGGCTGCCGAGGTTACAGCATGGTTTGAAAACAAAGCCCCTGAAATCGATTGGAGCAAAGTAGCTCAGAAAGAGAACGATGCTACCCGCAACGCTTCCGGCGCGGTGCTTTCTCAGCTCGCACGTCAGGTGCCTAACATGATCTGCTCTTCTGCCGACCTTTCAGAATCCGACAAGACTATTTCATTCCTGAAGGAGACACACGCTTTCACAAAGGGTGATTTCTCCGGAGCATTCCTTCAGGCAGGCGTTGCCGAGCTAACAATGGCTTGCTGCTGCATTGGTATGGCTCTCCACGGAGGTGTGATCGCTGCCTGTGCCACATTCTTCGTATTCTCCGACTACATGAAACCTGCCGTACGTATGGCGGCTCTCATGGAACTTCCTGTCAAATTCATCTGGACTCATGATGCATTCCGTGTCGGTGAAGACGGTCCAACTCACGAACCGGTAGAACAGGAAGCACAGATCCGCCTGATGGAGAAACTCAAGAACCATCATGGCAGAAATTCAGTGCTCGTGCTCCGTCCCGCAGATGCAGAAGAGACAACCGTGGCTTGGAAGCTGGCGATGGAAAATGTCTACACCCCCACCGCCCTTATCCTCTCACGTCAGAACATAAACAACCTTCCTGCCGGCACCGACTACTCGCTGGCGGAAAAAGGAGGATATATCGTGGCCGGCTCAGACGAGACCCCCGATGTTGTGCTCGTGGCAACCGGATCTGAGGTCTCCACTCTCGTCGACGGCGCAAAGAAACTCCGTGAAGACGGTCTGAAAGTACGTGTCGTTTCCGTACCCTCTGAGGGACTTTTCCGCACACAGCCTGCCGCTTATCAGGAAGAAGTGCTCCCGAAAGATGTGAAGAAATTCGGTCTCACCGCCGGACTTCCCGTCAATCTGCTTGGTCTCGTAGGCACAGACGGCAAGATCTGGGGTCTGGAATCATTCGGATTCTCCGCACCTTACAAAGTGCTTGACGAGAAACTTGGTTTCACAGCCGACAACGTCTACAATCAGGTAAAATCAATGTTCTGAACAGACTACCTCATTAATTGTGACACATAAAAGGATAGTCGGCGGTCTGGAATTTCTGATCCTGACACCGGCTATCCTTCTTCTTTAAAAACTAAAATCATTTTCCCTCCTACAATAATCGTATTATATCTTTGCCTCCCTTAGAGGAGCTCATAACCATTTATAAACTCGTATATTTATGTATTTATTAGGATACGACATAGGAAGTTCGTCTGTAAAGGCGGCTCTCGTCGATGCAACCACAGGCATATGTGTGGCATCCGATTTCTTCCCGAAAAACGAAGCGCCCATAAAGGCGTTGCGCCAAGGATGGGCTGAACAGGATCCTGAAAACTGGTGGAAATATCTCAAGGAAGCCACCGCTTCGGTGCTTCATGAAAGCGGTGTCGCGCCCGAAGATATCAAGGCTATCGGAATAAGCTATCAGATGCACGGGCTCGTGGCTATCGACAAAGAACGCAATGTGCTTCGCGATGCAATCATCTGGTGTGACTCCAGAGGCGTGCCGTATGGAGAAAAGGCTTTCAATGAACTTGGAGCAGACACATGCCTTCCCAGGCTTCTCAACTCCCCCGGCAACTTCACCGCCGCCAAACTCCGCTGGATGAAAGAGGAAGAACCCGAAATATTTGAAAAAATCTACAAGGTGATGCTTCCCGGGGATTATATAGCAATGCGCCTTACCGATGAGATTTGCACCAATCCCGAAGGTCTTTCAGAATACATGCTGTGGGATTTCAAAGACAATTCACCAGCCAAATTCCTCATGGACTATTATGGATACGACCCGTCGATATTCCCCGAGGTGAAACCAACATTCTCCGAACAGGGTCGTCTCACACAAAAGGCGGCTGATGAACTCGGGCTCGCGACCGGCACCCCTGTCACTTACCGCGCAGGCGACCAACCGAACAATGCGTTGTCGCTAAACGTGTTCAACCCGGGAGAAGTGGCATCCACAGCAGGCACATCAGGCGTGGTATACGGAATCAACGGCACGGTAGACTACGACCCGCGTTCGCGTGTAAACAACTTTGCACATGTGAACCATTCCGCAGAACAGACCCGTATAGGCGTCATGACATGCATCAGCGGCACAGGTATCCTCAACACATGGATCAAACGCAATGTCGCCCCCGAAGGTATCAGCTATGCGGATATGAACGACCTCGCAGCCAAAGTGCCTGTAGGATCTCAAGGAGTGACAATACTCCCCTTCGGCAACGGGGCGGAACGTGTGTTGGAAAACCGTCAGATAGAATGTTCGTTCCATGGAATAAACTTCAACGTCCACAACCGCAACCACATTATCCGCGCGGCACAGGAAGGTATCGTTTTCTCCTTCATGTACGGAATGGAGATTATGAAGTCGATAGGAATGGATATCACCTGCATACATGCCGGAAAGGCTAACATGTTCCTGAGTCCGATCTTCCGCGACACCCTTGCTTCCGTTTCAGGAGCCACGATCGATCTCGTTGACACGGACGGAGCTGCCGGTGCTGCCAAAGGCGCAGGTATCGGAGCCGGAATTTATAAGGACAACAACGAGGCTTTCGGATCGCTCAAGGTGCTTGAAGTGATCGAACCTGCAGCCGACCGCACACCGTATCTGGAAGCTTATGCCCGCTGGAAGAGTATTCTGGCACGCGAACTCGTATAATAGATAAAAACATCTTTTTTTTACATAACCTGAATTAACCAGCAATCAACAAAAAACTATTTTTCAAAATGGCAAACAAGGAATACTTTCCCTCGATAGGGAAGATCAAATTCGAAGGCACATCAAGCTACAATCCTCTCGCATACCGCTACTACGACGCTGAACGCGTAGTTCTCGGCAAACCGATGAAGGAATGGCTCAAATTCGCCATGGCTTGGTGGCACACACTCTGTGCAGAAGGCGGCGACCAGTTCGGCGGCGGCACAAAGAAATTCCCC
>JAIDJJ010000162.1 GCA_029052265.1 Muribaculaceae bacterium | reverse complement strand
GCGTTATCACAGGCCGTCCGAAAGGATATATGCGTCAGTTCGGCATTTCAAGGATCCAGTTCCGCGAAATGGCATCTGCCGGTCTCATCCCGGGTGTAAAGAAAGCAAGCTGGTAATACAATATAATTGGAAAAACCACGTTAAAAGAATTGGTGACTGTCCCACAGAGCATTTATTGCTTTGTGGGCGTCTCCAATCTTTCTCGCATTCAGCACACTGATGTTGAAATTTTTCCAAAAAGAGACAAAGTGAAAATTAAATATTGTTCGGATTATCTGAATCAATTTAACAATCAAAACAATGACTGATCCAATAGCAGATTATTTGACGAGATTGAGAAACGCCATCCATGCGGGTCACCGTGTGGTGGAGATTCCGTCTTCAAAAATGAAAAAAGAGATCACAAAGATCCTTTTCGAGCAGGGCTACATCCTGAACTACAAGTTTGTGGAAGGTCCTACACCCGCGGGCACAATAAAGATTGCCCTCAAGTATGATCCGGTCGACAAGGTGAACGCCATCAAGAATCTTCACCGTGTGTCACGTCCGGGTCTGCGTCAGTATACAGGCTACAAAGACATGCCTCGTGTATTGAACGGACTTGGAATCGCGATCCTCAGCACATCGCATGGAGTGATGACAAACAAAGAAGCCAAAGAGCGCAAGATCGGCGGCGAGGTACTATGTTACGTATATTAATAAAAGGAGGTATTCAATATGTCAAGAATAGGTAAAGCACCCATAGAGATACCTGCCGGCGTGACTGTACAGGTAAAAGACAGTGTAGTGACAGTGAAAGGTCCCAAGGGGGAACTTGTTCAGGAGATCAATCCGGTCATCACAGTAGAACAGGAAGGCAACCAGATAGAAGTGAAGCGTCCGAACGACGAGCGTGAAAACCGTGCGATGCATGGTCTTTACCGTGCGTTGATCCACAACATGGTTGTCGGCGTGTCAGAGGGTTACAAGAAAGAAATGGAGCTTGTCGGCGTAGGCTACCGTGCCACATCCACAGGTCAGGTATTGGAACTTTCGTTGGGCTATTCTCACGCAATCTATATCAAGCTTCCCAAAGAGGTGAAGGTAGAGGCAAAGACAGAGCGTAACAAAAACCCGCTCATCATCCTGGAGAGCTCCGACAAGCAGCTTCTCGGACAGGTATGCGCCAAGATCCGCTCCCTCCGCAAGCCTGAGCCATACAAGGGCAAAGGTATCAAGTTTGTTGGCGAGATTATTCGTCGTAAGTCGGGTAAGTCAGCTAACGCGAAATAATTAAAACAAGGAAGACTATGATATCGAAGATAGCAAGAAGAAATAAAATCAAAACCCGCATCCGCGGTAAGATTTCGGGCACTGCGCAGAGACCCCGTATGAGCGTGTTCCGCAGCAACAAGGGGATCTATGTACAGCTTATCGACGACCTTGCAGGGCGCACACTCGTTGCCTCCTCGTCAAAGGGTCTTGAAGGCGGCACAAAAATAGAGGTTGCCGCACGTGTAGGCGCAGACATAGCGAAGAAAGCAATGGAGAACGGTATCACTGAGGTTGTTTTTGACCGTAACGGTTATCTTTTCCACGGCAGAGTTAAATCATTGGCCGATGCAGCACGTCAGGCCGGTCTTAAATTTTAATCGGAAATCATGGCAAAGAGAAATAATAGAGTAAAATCTACAAATGATTTGGATCTGAAAGACCGTCTTGTGGCCATCAACCGTGTGACAAAGGTCACCAAAGGTGGACGTGCTTTCAGTTTTGCAGCCATTGTAGTAGTCGGGAACGAAGACGGCATTATCGGCTGGGGTCTCGGCAAGGCAAACGAAGTGACAGCGGCTATCGCCAAAGGTGTTGAGACCGCTAAGAAAAACCTCATCAAGGTTCCTGTGCACAAGGGAACCATCCCCCACGAGCAGAGTGCCAAGTTCGGCGGCTCAAGAGTATTCCTGAAGCCAGCGTCAGAAGGTACTGGAGTAAAGGCTGGTGGTGCGATGCGTGCGGTGCTTGAGAGTGTAGGCATCACCGACGTGCTTGCAAAGAGCAAAGGTTCGTCCAACCCCCACAACCTCGTTAAGGCAACAATCGCGGCTCTTGATGAAATGAGAAGCCCGGCACAGGTTGCCCAGAACCGCGGCATAGCTGTGGAAAAAGTGTTTAACGGCTAAAAACATCAGAAATGGCACAGATAGCAATCAAGCAGACCAAGAGCCGCATCAATTGCCCGGCAGTGCAGAAGCGCACTCTCGACGCCCTCGGTCTCAGAAAAATGAACCACACAGTGGTAAAGGAAGACACCCCTTCAATCCGGGGCATGGTCAATAAAGTGCGTCATCTTGTAGAAGTCACAACTCTATAATTTGTTTAGGAATACATGGAACTACATAATCTTACGCCGGCTCCAGGCAGCAACAAGAGCAACAAGAGAATCGGTCGTGGTCCGGGCTCCGGTTACGGAGGCAACTACACCAGAGGACACAAGTGTGCGAAGTAACGTTCGGGCTACAAGCACAAGGTAGGTTTTGAAGGTGGTCAGATGCCGCTTCAGCGCCGTGTGCCGAAGTTTGGT
>JAIDJJ010000161.1 GCA_029052265.1 Muribaculaceae bacterium | reverse complement strand
GTTACAGACTGGCGTTTTTATGATTCAATCTATACAGAAAGATATATGCTCACACCCGGACAGAATACATCAGGTTATGAAAAATCGTCGGCACTTGCCTATACAGGGAATGTGGATGCCCGTCTCCTGATCATGTCAGGCACGAGTGATGACAATGTTCATTTCTACAATACGCTCAAGTATGCGTCGAAGCTTAATTCAGAAGGAGGCATATTCGACATGATGGCGTATGCAGGATTTGAACATAGCCTTGGAATGTGTAATGCAAGGGAACAGCTATACCGCAAAGTTCTTGATTTCCTTAATCTGAATCTTAAATAGTATTTGTCATAAAGGGTGAGAGGGGATTATATCCCTCCACCCTGATTCAATATGTGTCAGAAGGAATCAAGGAATCTGGTTTAAACAAAGAAAGTTTCGTATATTATGGAGGATCTTGGAAAAGTAAATAGCATACAGCTTTATAATCTGTGGAAGAATCTGACAGTAGGTTTGGCTACTGTCATCACAATGATGGCATTTTCCAAACTGTTGCCGTTTTATCTTTCACCGGTGGTTTCTATTATTTGCGCCGCCTTCCTCTATGTGTATATATACAATACTAAAGAGAGCCGTGAAAGTTCCTGTATGATCGTGCCTTATGCCTTGATGTATTGCCTTCTGGCATATTCGTTTGTGACGATAGCAATGAATGTGGTATATGCATGGGGCGTCATGCATGTTCCCGATGAACTTGTATTTTTCACTAATCCGTTTATTCCGTCTCTTATTTTTAATCCCGTAGCATTTATTGTTATGGTTGTGTTTATAGCAAGACGCAAGAAGTTGCATCTTTGTGTGGATTGTCGTATGCGCAACGGGGATGTGCATGAAAGGGGAGTGCTTGGCGATATATTGGAATCAGAGTCCCATTTCCAACTTAAAAACCTCGCGTTGGTGTTTTTTCTCCTTTCAACGGTTATCTGGATATATTATACCATGTTCTATGTAAATATCAATATCAATGCACGCGACTGGTATATATTTACATGGCTTACCATCATATTCATTCTGCTGGATGAACTATATTTTGTGGCTCGATATTACAACCTATATCTTGACATGAAAGAAAACAACGAGATCATCACTCCAGATCAGTTGAATGACATGACAGCAAAAACATATTTGCGCTTTTATGTCATATGTGGGAATTTCATATATGTCGACCCGCATGCCATAGATCCCAAAGCTGTATATAAGGAGGTGATTGACACTCCTTTTTTCACTAAACGTACAGTAAACGGTATTCCTGCGGATGAGGTGAAAAGAATCATCAGTAAAATGACCGGATATGATAACGGTGAACTCCGGTTCTTTTTCGGAAGAAAGTCAAACGACTTGAGCAAACATAGTCTTTTGCGCTACTTTTATTTTCTTGATGGCGACATATCCGATTATCAGGATATGAATGTAGATGGAGAATGGATGGATTATGAAAGGATAAAATATCTTTATATGCATAATCCCGGCAAACTTTCTGAAATCTCTGTGGCTGATACGACAAGACTCGCCACCATTGTGGTTACAGAAAAAACATTTGATGAGGAGGGTTTCCGGAAGTCGAAGATAAAGACATATACTCCCACATTCAATCTGTTGGATGTAAGAAAGTCAAACCTGGATTTTCAGGATGATAAATGGATAGAAGTCTCGTTATTTAATTCTGACACCCCATTGTTCCGGATTAAAAGATGGTGGAGAAAATTCAGGGGTGACAATAAAAAAAATAATTCCTGGCAGTGAAAATTGTGACGATTGTCGGACCTACGGCGTCCGGAAAAACAGGAAGGGCGGTAGACATCGCCAAAGCACTTGGCGGTGAGATCATAAGCGGAGACTCACGTCAGGTATACAAGGGGATGGATCTGGGTACCGGGAAAGACCTTGAAGAATATGACGGTGTTCCATACCATTTGATCGACATATGTGAAGCTGGAGAGAAATACAATCTGCACAGGTTTCTTAAGGATTTCAAGAAATCACTTTACGATATAGAGGCGCGAGGAAGTCGCCCTGTGTTGTGCGGGGGGACAGGTATGTATGTCGAGTCTGCCCTTAGTGGGATTATTATGCCGGAAGTGCCCGAGAACAGGGCTCTCCGGTCAGAACTCGAGACGCTGTCGCTCGAACAGCTTATCGAGATACTTAAGGGTTATAAGAAATTGCATAATCAGACTGACGTCGATACAGTCAAGAGAGCTATCCGGGCTATAGAGATTGAAGAATACTATCAGCGGCATCCGGAAGAAGCATCATGCTCTGACAGGAATAAAGTTTCCAGACTTGATTCTGTTATAATTGGTGTGGATGTTCCGCGAGATGTGAGGCGGGAGAGAATTACCTGCCGTCTTCAAAAACGTCTTGACGCCGGTATGGTGGAAGAGGTCAGAGGTCTTATTGCATCCGGTGTGGATCCTGAGGATCTGATTTATTATGGATTGGAATACAAGTATCTCACATTACATGTAATAGGCAAACTGTCTTATGAGGAAATGCAATCTCAACTTGAGATTGCAATCCATCAGTTTGCAAAACGTCAGATGACATGGCTGAGAGGGATGGAAAGGAGAGGATTCCGGATTCATTGGCTTCCTTATGATTTGTCGCGCACTGAATTTGTCGATAAAGTGATTTCTCTTTTATGAGGGATGATGCCATAAATAAGTCCCAACAAAAATAAGGAACGAACTCTAAATCCACAACAGTCCGGATGTTGCGGCAACCACTGTAGTCGTTCATTGTTATGGATCCTCATAATTCCATTTTGGTAACATCATATTTTACATACTAATCCAACCGTTGGTTTCAATTTTCATTAAGAAACTGTTTAAAATTTATTTTGTCTTGTCATTGAGGTCTTTGTCAACATCTTTATGATATTTATTCAGTCATT
>JAIDJJ010000160.1 GCA_029052265.1 Muribaculaceae bacterium | reverse complement strand
GGGTATATCTGAGTGCCCGGCCGCCAGGATATTTTTGCCATAAAAAAAAGTTTTTTGCGGTTATAATTGTGTCGGGTGGGATATCTGGATTCCGGATATTGCCGCTTCCCCGACATAAGTTTGCAAAATTAATTAAATCCTGTCAAAAAATCACAATATAGATTATGGCATGTGATTATGTATTTGTCTAAAATTTATAAGACACCATGATCTGCAGTGAATTGGATGACGATTTCACCGGGCTGAAATATTTATAGCGGGAAGATCGCAGATAGTTGGTGAACAGGACAGTGCCAAACAGTTTTTTCCAGATTTTGAAGTCAGCCCTGAATTCCGTCATGTTTAGAGATGCGACAGATGTGTCGCCTTGCACATTAAGGGTGCGGAAATTGATTATTCTCAGATCTGCTCCGAACTTATAACCTTTCCATGTGATAAGACGGAAAAAAGTGTGAGAAAGGGATAGGGATAACTTGTCTTTGCCGAATACAAGATTGAAACCTCCTTTTATGGAAAATCCCGACGCCCAGTTGTAGTTTCTTTCGTCAGTTTTGTAATGGTCTGAAAGTATCGATCCGAGAGCAATGGCGTTTGCATGAGCGAAGAAGTCGTATGTCCATTGGTGTCTTTCAATATCACGGAACATGAATCCCACACCGACAGAGGCGGGGATGCCGAGTTTGTATGGCACCTGGTTTATGTTGTCGATAGTGTCACTGTCATAGAAGTCGAAATGTTGGTAAAGCCCGATGCTTCCTTTCGATCTGTAATTGTCGAATATCTCCCTGGCGAGAAGTCTGCCCTTGATCTCTACCTGAGTGAGGAGAGGCTGGGTTTTGAGCAACTGTAATTCTGCTTTTATTGTAAAGTAATCATATGGTTTTGTTGACTTGACTTCGAACCGGTCTCCATATTCGGCATCGATCTGAGCGGCGAACCCTTGATGTATCTCTTTGAAATGACTGTTGTAGAGCAATGCCTTGTATCCTGCGGAAACCCGGATTGCAAAATTCGGTGTCCCGAAAAGTCTTCCTCGTGTGGATCTGACTTTCCAGGCTTCTCCGGTAATAATTCGGTTGATGCCTCTCATTGGGGAGAGTACGAAAGCTATGAGTTCCCGTTCAAACCGGGCGCTCCCAGACAGTCTGTCGTCAAGAACGGCATCAGATGCCCTGAAGAGAACTTCCCCGATTGCCGCGCCCCCGATAGGGGTGGCGATTATATCATTGGTTGAAGGGTATTCACGTTCCATAAACATTTCCCACATCCCGCTCCCTGCAATCGCAAAAAGTTCGGATTGCCAGAAATTGAATCCGTTTGCACGGGCTGCATTAAAATAGAGATTGCCATTGTATGGATGCAGAAATGTATTTGTGCCGAGTTTGTCATTATCCCAGATGAATCCATGCCTGAAGTTTTCCTTTATTGTATTTAGGGAAATATAGGCGAAGTCACCGCGTTGCACATATCTGTCGAAAGCCCATAGCCCAAGATTGAATCCTGCCACTTCTCCTGCCGCTCTCCAGAAATGGGGTTTGGTCATTCTTGCAACATCTGCGGAATCCGGCGGTGCCAGGGAGGTAGTGTGGAAAGATATCGGAATCTGTGCCACGGAAGAGATGGCGGCAGTAACTGATATTACCGTCACCAGGATTCTTTGTATTAAAGATTTCGACATATGTACAATTTTGATGATGAAATTTAAGTAACCTTGCTACTATATAACCCGGACTGTATTGAGTTGTCCGGACGCAATATGAACAATTATAAAACAAAACAAACCCGGCTATGGTTTTGCCATAGCCGGGTTCCGGAATATATGAAATGAAAATTTATTTTGCACCGAGATCTTCAAGTACACGGTCGATCTTCTCTTCCGCTTTCTTGACCGTTTCTTCGTACTGTTCTTTTGAAGGAAGATCTTCTCTGACTTCTACATAGAACTTTATTTTAGGTTCAGTGCCTGACGGACGCACAGACACCTTGTCGCCGGCTTCCGTAAAGAATTGAAGCACGTTGGACGTGGTGGGGAAATTCAATTTTTCGATTTCTCCTGTCTTGAGGTTCTTGCAGTTGAGGTCTGAATAATCCTTTATAAGCACGACGGGGGAGCCGGCGAGAGTCTTGGGAGGATTCTCGCGGAAATTTTTCATCATGGCAACGATTTCATCCGCGCCGGATTTGCCCGGACGTACCACGCTCACGCCACGTTCGCGTGAAAAACCATATTCTTTGTAGATGTCGATCAGCATCTCATATAGGGTCATCCCCTTTTCAGCAGCCCATGCGGCGATCTCACACATGAGAGTGATGGATGAGACAGCGTCCTTGTCGCGGACGAATGTCTCAGGAAGGAATCCATAGCTTTCTTCTCCGCCGCCAAGATACCTTTCTTTCCCTTCGAGATTGCGCATCACGTCTGCGATCCATTTGAACCCTGTGAAGCAGTCGTAACATTTTACGTTGTTGGCTTCGGCGATACGTTTGATGGTCTCTGTCGTCACAATGGTCTTGACACAATATTCATTCCCTTTGATCAGACCGAGTTCACGGTTGCGGGTGATAAGATAGTAAAGGAAAATCATCACTATCTGGTTGCCGTTGACGAGTTGATATTCCCCGTTGCCGTCGCGCACTACAAGACCTATGCGGTCAGAGTCAGGGTCAGATGCCACGACAATGCTCGCCCCGGTCTCCTTTGCCTTGGCGATTCCCATAGCCATTGCTTCGGGGTTCTCCGGATTAGGCGATGCCACAGTCGGGAAATCACCGCTCCTCAAATCCTGTTCAGGAACATGAATCACATTCTCGAAGCCCCATTTCTTGAGCGAATCGAATATGAGCATTCCGCCGGTGCCATGGATGGGGGTGTAGACGATTTTCATGTCGGCATGCTTCTTGTCGGTCTCGGGAGAGAGCGAGAGGGTATGGA
>JAIDJJ010000016.1 GCA_029052265.1 Muribaculaceae bacterium | reverse complement strand
GTCATGAGCCATCATTTTGTAAGATTCACAAATGTACACTATGCTTATCCCGACGGCACTGAAGCTCTGAAAGGCGTCAGTTTTACCATTACCCACGGCGAGAAGGTTGCATTACTCGGTCTTAACGGTTGTGGAAAATCAACGCTATTGCTCCATACTAACGGTCTGTTCCTGCCATCGGAAGGTGAGGTCAATGTCGGTGACGTGCCTGTAACCAAAAAGACACTCACGACTGTCAGACGTGCTGTAGGTATGGTTTTTCAGGATCCTGACGACATGCTTTTCATGCCTACCATATATGATGATGTGGCGTTCGGACCAAGAAACATGAAACTTCCGGAGAAAGAAGTTGACCGTCGTGTGCGCAATGCATTGTCATCTGTAGGACTGAATGACTGTGAATCGAAAGCCTCATTTCAGCTTTCTGGGGGGCAGCGCAGAAGCGCCGCAATAGCATCGGTATTGTCGATGGAACCTGATATCCTTGTGCTTGATGAACCATCTTCCAATCTTGATCTTAAGGCAAGGAGAAATCTTATAGAAATCATTAAGGCTTTTAATCATACAATCATTTTAGCCACCCATGATATGGAAATGGCGAAGGAACTATGCCCGCGGGCACTTCTGATGAATGACGGCAGAATCATTGCGGACGGCAATACTGAAGAAATACTGTCAGACACGATCCTTATGCAACGGTCAGGATTGGTTCAGGTCAATGGCGTGAGCGGAGTATGACATAAAGAATGACCGGAACGCCCACCACCGGTGTCAGCGCATTTATCGGGATGACATTATTTTCCGGTATGGTACTGACCAGATTGCAGCCCAGACACAATATTGCTCCCGCAAGCATTGTTGCCGGGATAAGCACCCAGTGATTGTCTGTCTTAAAAAACATACGTGATATATGCGGCACAGCCATCCCGACAAACGAAACAGGTCCGCAATAGGCAGTCACAATAGCGGTAAGCACACCTGTAGCAAGGAGCAGAAGATTTCTTACCGCTTTTACATTAATTCCAAGATTGATTGCATAATTATCTCCCAACAAAAGAATATTCAACGGTTTGGCAAGCAGAAGCGACATGAGCAAGCCGACTATAGTGAAAGCTGAAAACCAAGGAAGCTGCCGGGAAGAAACATCGCCGAAAGATCCCATTCCCCACATCACATAACTCTGAAGCCCCTGCGCCGTAGACACCGATGAGAGCAATGTCACAACCGAACTTGTCAGATAGCCGATCATTATGCCGGTGATAAGAAGCATCAGATTGTTTCTCACAATCGTAGAAAGCGCGATGAGAACACCCATTATAAGCAGACTGCCTGACAGTGCGCCGACTACAACAGCTGCATATCCTCCCCACGTAAGGTTACCAAAAGAAACTGATCCGCCTAAAAAGAGCATGACCAAAGCAACCCCAAGGCTTGCACCTGAACTGATGCCAAGTATCGACGGACCAGCAAGAGGATTATGGAAAGCTGTCTGCAACAACAGACCGGTGACCGCCAACGCCGCCCCTCCCAGCAATGCTGTGACTGCCTGCGGCAATCTGCTGTCTAGGACTATAAAACTCAACGCTTCATTTTGCGAAACACCGGTCAATGCATTAATAACCTCTTCGGGAGAGATATGAACAGCCCCGAAGAACAGATTGGCGACACACAGCGCCAGTGTCATCAATATAAGTATCCCAAATTTTATCAAGGTTGTATCTTTTCAAAATATGACTTTCCACCCTCCGGTAATTCCACTTCTGGATGGAACAAACGAATAAGGTTGCCCAACAACCACTGTGGATGAAACGCAACATCCTCAAAGATTCTTGTCTTTGAAGAGTCGCTTCCATAAATATTTTTTTCTTTATACGCCTTGAACTTGGTATATATATCCT
>JAIDJJ010000159.1 GCA_029052265.1 Muribaculaceae bacterium | reverse complement strand
CCTGACTTGTTTTCTTTGGAATAGACAGCAGACTTGTACCGTACGTCAGGATATGGACTGATAAGCATTAACGCAATGTAATATTTATCTGTTTGCCAGTTATTTTTGAAGTCGTATTTATGATTGTCTTTGCCGAGGTCATCCCTTACTTTATCGTGGCGGATTTGCCTGTCGTCAATGTTTCTCAAACTCTCACGATAATTTTCAGAGATATTGTCTTTTCCGAAGTCCCATCTATAAGACAGTTTCAATGAATCTGCAGTAATTTCATACACATCATTCGTTAAAGAGCCCGCAAAATAAGGTTTCCCGTCGTATAAACCGAAAGGGTTCATGGAGAGCAAATCAAATTCAAGGCAGTTATACCAATCTGTCATAAATTCAGTGCCTGAGTATGGATCAATCAAGCATACACCTGGTTCATCAGACTCCACTGCTGACCACGTCATCATACGGTCTCCATTAATCCATTCCACCGCCCAATAATTGGGCTTGGAGGGAAGCTCGACGCGGTCCACGAACTTGTTGTCAAGGGTGTAGTTGACTATTTCTCCGTATGGAGATAACAAGGATAGATATTGTTTATCCTTATTATATGAAATGTCATACACCGTCAGGTATTCCTCCGGACCCTGTCCTTTGTTTCCGATTTGTCCTAAATATGAACCGTCTGAAAGGAATTTCTTGACTGTACTACTTTTAAAATCGAGTATCACTATCCGGTCATCCGCAACAAGAATTTTTGATGCCGTCGCTATAAGACTTGAGTCATTTGTCTCGAGAGGTATGGTCTCCACCCTGTCGAAATAATCGGTATAAGACGGTGATTCTGAATTGAAATCAGCCTCTAAAGTGACAATATTGTCTTCCTGACCGGTATTGGCGGAATGTCCGAAACATCCCGTCAATACCAATAGAATAGGAGACATTATAATATAATGTCTAAGTTTCATGGTCAACAGCAATAATGGGATTGATTACCGGAAAAAGAACAGTTCCCGCTAGGCAATTTGCGATAGCAACGTCCGCAAGGTGGTCTGCTACAGGTTATTGTAGCTTCGCCTGCCGTAAGAGCCTCGATATTGGCAATCTCGTCAGGTGTGAACTGATGACGGGGAGTGCTGTTCCCGGCAAGGAAACAGCCGCCGGCGGCGAGGGCTGCAAAAGCAAGCCCCAAAAGAAATTTCTTTTTCATGTCTTAAAAAATTTTTCCACAAATTTAATTTCGAAAAGTCCATTTCTCCAAATTTTGCACCTATCGCGCCATATCCTCACATTTTCAATATCTTACATTAAATAAAGGCTAAAATACGGGTGTTTTTGGCACTGAAATGATAGATAAAAAAATGCGTTTTGGACATTTTTTGCATCTTTTTGGACGTTTTTTCAATCTCTGAGACCTCCTTTACTATGCTATTTTTTGAAAAGTATTCCCAGCAGTTCCTCCTTTCTTTCTGATGTAGAGCGGCTCAAACTTGACTTAAGTCTTGATTTGCGGTTATAGAAAGTCTCCGGATGAATCTTAAAAATCAGGCATAGCGATTCTACCGACATACCCAAATAAA
>JAIDJJ010000158.1 GCA_029052265.1 Muribaculaceae bacterium | reverse complement strand
CCTCTGTAGTTCAACGGATAGAATAGAAGTTTCCTAAACTTTAGATAGGGGTTCGATTCCCCTCGGAGGTACCGAAAATCAAGACCTATGTCAGCCCTCTGCAAAGAAAGCCAAGACAAAAGGTTGATAACATTCTCTAAAAGTGGGAAAATTTTCACAATATAAAGTTCATCTCGCCTCTCTTGCAGACGGCAAATATGAACAGGACTTTGAATGTGGCACGGATTTTTTCAAGAATATGGAAAATCCGGATGTCATATCTTCTGATGTGCATGTGCACCTCAACCTGATAAAAAAGAACGACGCCTACGATTTCACCTTTACATGCAAAGGTATGTTGCAGGTGCCGTGCGACCGTTGTCTTGACCCTATCGACCTGGATGTGGACACCACTTACCACATAACAGTGAAATACGGGGCAGACTACAACGACGAGACCGACGATCTGCTCATCATTCCCGAGAGCGACACATATATTAATGTGGCATACATGCTCCACGACACTATCGTGCTGACCATTCCCCTGAGGCATGTACATCCCCTCGGGAAATGCAACCGCGCAATGGCGGCAGCCTTGCATAAGCACCGTTCAAACGCAGGCGACGACATTGACGAGGCACTCGACGAAGTAGACGACGAGATCGCCGGTGAAATAAATACCGACGAATAACCATCTCACCTCATAAACCGATATTAACAAAAATAATTAAAAACTATAGAACAATGGCACATCCTAAACGCAGACAATCGCATACCCGTACCGCGAAACGTCGTACCCACGACAAAGCCCTTATCCCGACACTCGCTATCTGCCCCAACTGCGGCGCATGGCACGTTTACCACACTATCTGTGGCGAATGCGGATACTATCGCGGAAAACTGGTTATCGAGAAAGCAGAAGTCTGAAAACTACGGATATCAACATCCTGATATTTCAGAAACAAAACCATTAAGGCTGACTCCACCGGCAAAAAACGGTGGAGTCGCCTACATTTAATCTATAGTTCATTTCTAAGCAGCCATTATGCTAAACGCAAAAATCAGCGGTATCGCTTCATACGTCCCTGACGACATCCTCGACAACGAGATGCTTTCCAAGATGGTCGACACCAACGACGAGTGGATCACCACCCGTGTCGGAATCAAGGAACGCAGAATCCTGAAGGATGACTCGAAGGGCTCAAGCTTCCTTGGAATAAAGGCGGTGGAGAAACTTCTTGCCTCCACCTCAACCAATCCGGAAGAAATCGATCTCCTAATCTGCGCAACATCTAATCCTGATTATCGTTTCCCCTCCACCGGATCGGTGATCGCGCACGAGACCGGTCTGACAAATGCCTATTCATACGACATCCAGGCTGCGTGTGCCGGTTTTATCGTAACAATGCAGGCAGCCCGTGCCTACATACAGAGCGGTCTGTATAAGAAAGTGATTGTCGTATGCGCGGAAAAAATGTCGAGCATGACCGATTATCAGGACCGTGCGACATGTCCCCTTTTCGGAGATGCCGCTGCGGCTGTGCTTGTAGAGCCCACTGAAGAAAACGTGGGGGTGATAGACGGTGAGTTCCATATCGACGGCACCGGACTTCCCCACCTTCTGATGAAAGCAGGCGGATCTGTGAAGCCCGCATCCGTGGAGACTGTGGAGGCTCGCGAACACTACATCTACCAGGAGGGAAGAAATGTGTATAAGAACGCTGTTCAAGACATGCTTTCTTCTACACTCTCTGTCATGAAGCGCAACAACCTGACTGTCGAAGACGTGGATTGGCTTGTGCCTCATCAGGCAAACCTCAGAATCATAGAGGCTGTAGCCGGCAGAACAAAAATTGATGAGAACAAGGTGCTTGTCAACATCCAGCACTATGGCAACACTTCAGCTGCATCAATACCTCTGTGTCTCGACGAGTATAAGCACAAACTCAAGAAAGGCGACAAAGTGATGATGACAGCATTCGGTGCCGGATTCACCTGGGGAGCCATGTATATGATCTGGGCGTTCGATTCCTGATCCACACCCAGAAAGAGCTATATATTTTACGGGTCAATGGATTTTTGTTCCATCGACCCGTTTTTATTACCTCCCGGCACTCCGCAACATATTCTAAGAAACTGTTTAAATTTATTTGTCGAAGGAATTGAGAGGATTTGTCGAGCAGATTTTTGATATTTATGATGGAGTTATGGGGTTCCATAATGACTGAATAAATATCATAAAGATGATGACAAAGACCTCAATGACAAGACAAAATAAATTTTAAACAGTTTCTAAGAGTAAACATACTCTAAGCCTCATCATGCTGAACACCCTTACATGCTGCGGTGTTTATTCTATAGGCGCCTATGGTCAGACGCCGCTCAATAACCCAAACTTTTACAGACATGGAAGAAGAAATTAAAGATATAGCCCAGACCCATAAGGCAGGGTTTGTCAACATCGTAGGCAACCCGAACGTGGGGAAATCAACCCTTATGAATGATCTGGTGGGTGAACGGATCTCCATCATCACTTCCAAAGCACAGACCACCAGACACCGCATCATGGGGATTGTGAACACACCTGAATATCAGATTGTATATTCCGACACTCCCGGCGTGCTGAAACCGAAATACAAACTCCAGGAATCAATGCTGGAATTTTCTGAAGGGGCGCTAACCGACGCCGACATCCTTCTTTACGTGACCGACGTGGTGGAAGATCCTGAAAAAAACAAGGACTACCTCGACAGGGTGGCGAAAGAAAGCGTCCCGGTGCTTCTGGTCATAAATAAGATAGATCTCCTCAAGGGTGACGGAGAACTCGAAAAACTTGTAGACGAGTGGCACAACCGTCTTCCTAACGCCGAGATTTTCCCTACAAGCGCCAAGGAACACTTCAATATAGAAAATCTTAAGAACAGGATCGTGGAGCTCCTTCCGGTGTCGCCTCCGTTTTTCGGGAAAGACGCACTTACAGACAAGCCCGCAAGATTCTTTGTGACCGAGATAATCCGTGAGAAACTACTCCTGAACTACGACAAAGAGATTCCATACAGCACCGAAGTGCTTGTAGAAAAATTTGAAGAGAAAGAAAACTCTATCCATATCATGTCGGTGATATATGTGGAGAGAGATTCTCAGAAAGGCATCCTTATCGGAAAGGGGGGTGAGAAAATCAAGAAAGTCGGCATCGAAGCCCGTCAGGACATCGAGAAATTCTTCGGGAAGAAGGTATTCCTGGAAATTTTTGTAAAAGTCGAAAAAGACTGGCGCAACCGTGAGAACAAACTCCGTGCGTTCGGTTATATCGAGTGATTATTTTTATTAAAATCAAAGAGTCGGAAGATAGGCAGGTCACAATATTCTTCCCCTCTTTTTTATTTTAAGCGGATTTTACGCTGAAACCATCATAACAATGAGCAGATTAGTAGCAATAGTAGGGCGGCCGAACGTAGGAAAATCAACCTTGTTCAACCGTTTGACGCAGACCCGCAGCGCGATCGTGGACAATACTGCGGGCACCACACGCGACCGCCAGTATGGAATGGTCGACTGGTGTGGACAGGAATTTTCAATTGTAGACACCGGAGGATGGGTGGTCAACTCGGAAGATGTTTTTGAAGAGGAGATCAACAAACAGGTGCAGATAGCCATAGAGGAGGCGGATGTGATTCTTTTTGTGGTCGATGCATCAAACGGTGTGACAGATCTCGACGACCAGGTGGCGGCAATACTGCGCCGTTCAAAGAAGCCGGTTATTCTCGTTGCAAACAAGGAAGATATCGGCGACGCACGCTTCAATATCCCAGAGTTCTATTCGCTCGGTCTCGGAGACCCTATTGAAGTATCGTCGGCCAACGGAAGCGGCACCGGAGAACTTCTCGACAAGATCATTGAAGACATGCCTGAACCTTCAAACGATGATAAAACTGAAGAAAATGTGGCGAAATTCGCTATTGTAGGGCGTCCTAACGCCGGGAAGTCATCTCTTATAAACGCTTTTATCGGTGAGGAACGCCACATTGTGACTGATATCGCAGGCACCACTCGTGATTCAATCTATCACAGATACAACAAATTCGGATTTGATTTCTACCTTGTAGACACTGCCGGCATACGAAAAAAGCAGAAGGTAAACGAAGATATCGAATATTATAGCGTGATTCGCTCTATCAGGGCGATTGAGGCAAGCGACGTCTGTATCCTTATGATCGATGCAACACGTGGAATAGAAAGCCAGGACGCTAATATTTTCAGCCTGATTCAGAAAAACAAGAAGGGTCTGGTGGTCTGCGTCAACAAATGGGACCTCATCTCCGACAAGTCTATAACAGCCCAGAAGAATTTTGAAAACGCGATACGACAACGGTTCGCGCCTTTCACTGATTTCCCGATCCTCTTCACTTCCGCGATAACAAAGCAGAGAATATATAAGGTGCTGGAGACAGCTATAGAGGTATATAACAACCGGCGACGCATCATACCCACTTCTCAGCTCAACACTTATATGCTTGAACAGATAGCGGTAACTCCCCCTCCAAGCAACAAGGGTAAGTTTGTGAAGATAAAGTATGTGACCATGCTGAAAGAGTCTGTAATCCCCACTTTTGTATTTTTCTGCAATCTTCCCCAATGGGTGAAGGAGCCTTACAGGCGTTTCCTTGAAAACAAGATCAGGGAAAAATGGGATTTCCACGGGACTCCTATCTCTATTTTCATGAGAGACAAATAATAAAGACGCAAGCCGCCTTATGTATATAACAAAAACGGGATGCCGAAAAATATGGCATCCCGTTTTTTGTTATATCTGTTGAAATCATCTTTTCAATCTTCGGAGCATCGGCGACAAAACCGGTATTTCATCAAAGAAAGCCACCGTTCCAATATAGACAGCCAGAAGGATAAAACGTATAGCATAAGTTATCCAAAGACTGAAGAATTTTTCCATCAGCATTCCCCCCGTATACAATATCCCGGCAAATATAATATACATGAAGATACGCCCGGTCTGATAGGGGAGGGGATAATATTTCTTGCCTGCAAAATAACTCATCACCATCACTATGAAATAGCTGACCAGCGCAGCCCATGCAGAACCCATATACCCTTCCGGAATGCCGATCAGCGGCACAAGCCATAAATTGAGACCGAACATGAGCACGAAACATATAAGCGAGAAATACATTCCCCATTGTGTGCGGTCGGTGAGCTTGTACCATAGCGAGAGATTGAAAAAGATCCCGAAGCATAATTCCGCCATCATCATCAGCGGCACGACTTTCAGACCGCTCCAATACCCCGGCGATATGAAATGACGGAGAACGGGAAGATAATACATCACCCCAAGAAAGATGAACAGTCCGAAAATAATGAAATATTTCATGGCGTCGCAATAAGCCCGGCTCTTGTCTTCTCCGGCACCTTTTGCCTGAGCGAAAATAAACGGTTCGTAAGCATAACGGAATGCCTGCGTAAACATTACCATGACAATGGCAATCTTCATATTGGCTCCATAGATACCCACCATCGAGCGCGCCGCCATTTCATTTCCGGGGAAAAGATACGGAATCATGAGCTGACCCATGTTCTGGCTAAGCATCCCGGCAACTCCCAAGATAAGCAATGGCCAGCTGTAGGAAAGCATTTTTTTCAATAATCCCCATTGAAACACATATCTCCGCCCTGTCAGTTGAGGGGTCAGACAAAGCAGCACCAATACTGTAGACAATATATTGGCGACAAATATCCATCCTATACCGAAGCTTTCACCCCCGCACGGTTCATAGAACCATCTTACGGTCCCGGGAAAACTTTTCATCAACGCCGGACACCCCAGCAGAAAGAAAAGATTCAAACCTATATTAAACGCCACGTTAAGCAGTTTTATACCTGCGAAACGCCATGCCTTGTTCTTATATCTCAGATAAGCAAAAGGGAGATTTGAAAAAGCGTCAAGAGCCAC